>CANHYS010000008.1 GCA_947464585.1 Planctomycetaceae bacterium
AAGTTGGCGTCGAAGTCGATCGTCGTGCGAAGTCCCTCGCTCCAGTCGGGTGTCTCCGCGGGGAGCACAGAGCGGGGGATCGCGGCGGCGAGCGTCAGTCCCTTGCCGCCGGCGTCGAGTCGGTGGGCGAGCCGCACCTGTGTCGCGAGGGCAACGTGCGCGAGCGATGTTTTGCCGACGGGCGAACCATAGGTCACAGGATGCGGTCCCGGGCCATTCCACGACGGATACATCGAGAGCGCCGTGGGAACGGTCTTCCCAGCGTCCTCGAAGAGGCCAACGATCAGCCGCAGATCGCCGGGCCGGCCCGCCGGATCGTTGCCCGTCGCGGAAGGACTGCCTTGGAAATAGAGGCCGAGCGTGTCCGCGCCGCGGTCGTGCGTAAACAGCCGGTCCGCCGGCTCAAGCGGCCTGACCCGGATCGGTGCGTCGCTCCTGACATGCCAGCGGAGATAGAGATGATCAAGGTCATACATCCCCCGGACCTCGACCTTGCATTCGCCCTCACCGAAGGTGATGGCCTCGCACGATTCCCAGCCATCGATCGCCCCATCGAGGGCCGGTGGTCCGCCCGGCGAGGGCTGAAACCGCGCATAGGGCGCCTTTCCCGCGCCGCCCCGCACCACCATCGCCATCGGCGGAGGCGGTGCCGTCTGCGCCGCCGTGAGCGTGACCTCCTTCGGCAGTCCGGCCATGCGTCGAATCGCGAGATCCTTCGTCCAGCCGACCACCTCGAACAGGATCGGCGTGTGCTTGCCCCACTTGATGAAGACCTTGCCGGTCTCGTTGTTCAGGAAGCCACCGCCGCTGAAAAACTCCCCCGGAGCGCCGTAGATCGTCTGCCGGCTGAAACTGCCGTCGAGCAGCAGCGTGTCGACATAGAGCCCCTCGTCTGCGGTGAAGACTTGCACCCCCGCCCGCGACTGATCGACGACGCCGATAAGCCCGTGCATCGGCTCGGTCATCTGAATGGACCCGACGAAGCCGTCACGTGAGGCACGAATGTTGGCGGAGCGACCGATGCGCCAACGAATGTCATAACCTCCCTTGCCGTCGGGCACGTAGCGGCTGATCTTCTGCTCCGTACCGTGGTTGGCCGAAAGGGCACCGCAACGGATATCGGTCAACACCTCGCCGTTCGACGTCAGCACCACGCGTCGCCAGGCGCTGTTGATCGTGTCGGAGACTTCGTTGCCGCCGCGGAGCGCCGGCGCATTCCCTGCGGCCTTGGCGGCCATGATTGGATCGGTCAGCAGTCTCTTGAAACTGGCAAACACCGGGTTGCCGTGCGCATCGAACGACTCCGGCGCCAGCCGCCAGATATCCCGTGTTCCCTCACCGGGGCAGAGCAGCGAGAAGTCGTGCTGCCAGCCGTCGCCGTGATACCCGAACACGCCACGCGGCACCTCGATCTTCTCGGCGCCGACCTCGCCCTCCTGGATCGTGCCATCACCATTGGCGTCGTGCCAGGCGAAGTAGTTCCTGTTTTTGCCGTCGACCTTGAGCACGAGTGCCGCCGACGCCAGGCAGCGATCGCCATCGAATCGGTAGACCGACAGGCCGCGGCCATACGCGAGGTACAGCCGGCCGTCGCGTCGGATCATCCGCGGAAAGCTTCCCTCGCCGCGCCAGGTCCCGCCCAGGTCGCCCGTGACATGCGGCCACACCGCGTCGAGCGTCCACTGCCCGGTCTCGTTCGAGATGGCAAACCGAAGCAGGTATTCCCCGTGCCCCTGAATATAGATGTGGTCGGGATGAGCGGGATCCTCTGCATAGCCGTTGTTGGCATGAGGCACGAGCCCCTGCCATTCGCGGATCAATTCACCATCGGAAGACCACTCCGCGAATCGCCCGGGGCCATCGCCCTCCATGATGATCGCAAGGTCGCGTTTGCCATCGTGCCAGCACGAGACGCGACGCGGCCGCATCAGCGTCAGCCGGTCGTAATGACCAGGCATCTGCAACTCGGCCTTCCCGATCGTCCGCAGGGACTTACCATTCTCGCCGAAAACAAACACGTGATTGGCAGTCGGATCCGCCACGTAGATCCTACCGCTCGTATCGACGTCGAGATCCGCCGGTGCCTTCACCCCGGCGAGCACGACCGGAGCAGACCATTCGCCCGCTGGCAGCCCCTGCGCGAGCTTCATCGAGCGGACGGCAAACGTATCGCCCAGCTGCTGGAGCGCAAACAGGGTGCCGTTCCGCACGGTAATCGCCACAGGCGAGGGCAGATCGACGGCTGCCAGTTTCTTGCCATTCTCGCCGTCGAGCACGGTGACGCGGTCGATGCGACTGTCTGCTTCGCCCCACGTATCACGGCCGGCACGATCCTTGCCCTTCATCTCCACCTTCACGGCCTCGGCAACATAGACGAAGGACCGGTCGCTCTCGCGCGACGCCGCCAGCCCGCACGCGACGCCGTCGAGCAGCACGACGCCCTCACGATACATCGCGCGATCAGGCCCCCATTTGCCCTGCGCCTTGTAGATGAATGACCGCCCGAAGTCCTCGCCGACGGTCCAGACGCCCGAGCCATCGGTCGCGGTCCACGGCCCGCCAGCGGCACCCCCGGAGTTGAACGAGCCGACAATCTGATCGAGCCCGACCGGCTTCTTCAGGTCGAGCACGAAATTGTTCGTGCCGTTTTCGAGATACGTCCACGTGAAGACGGCCGACTCGCCGAAGGTTCCCACGTCACCGGGAGGTGAGTTGACCGGGTCACCGTGCACCTTCGGCGGCTGCATGTCCTGATCGGGCCGGGGCAGAAACGCGAACGGCCCCCCGGCAAGCTTGGCGGTCAGCGTATGCGGCTTGCCGTCGCCGGCCCACGTTTCAGCCGGCAGGAAAATACCCTTCACGCCGTAGGTGCCCGGTGGCGCCGGCATGAAGTTGTCGTCGAGCCCGTCCCACGTGTCGGTGAACCGTCCCTTGTTTTCCGCGGTCACAGTCCGTGGCTCACCGGAGAGGAACGAACTGACGATCCAGTCTGGGGCGCTCGCATCGGTGATGGCCAGCGTCACGCGGTAGGTTTTCGGGAGCGGCCCGTCCGTCGGGAGCGTATAGGTGATCGGCACGCCCGTGGCAGGGGTGCTGGAACTGCTGTCAACGCTTGTTGGCGATGAACTTCGCCCTGCGTTGTCTTTGGGCACACCTTCTTTCCTCGGACTTTCTTTCGCCGGTCTTTCGCTCGTGAGACCGTCCTTCGTGACGCCTGACATGGGATGAGACGTGACCGCGTCCCAAGCGATCTCCTGCAACACTCTGCGGAGCGAGGGGTCGATCCTGTCGAGTTCCCGAGCCCCATCGTCTAGTCCCACGGGTGAACGACCGTAGATGCATGCGAAGTTGCAGTAGGTCGCCAGCGCCATGACCGGGGCTTTCGCATGGCCAATGGGATCAGTGAACAGCTCCGACTGCCGCTTGATGCCGGGCACATTCCCTGCGGCCACCCGTTCGCGCAGCCGCAGCACGGCATCGCCCACGGGAACGACGTGAATGACGTCACGCCCATACTTTGCGTTGAGCGAGGCGATCTGGTTCTCGATCACCGCCTTAGCGCCGGCGTTCACCGCCCGAGGGCCGTCCAGTGACCGGGCATCGCGTTCATCGTTGTGGTTGATCTTCTTGGCCGGATTCCAAAGGGCTGGATTGCCGATCGGCTCCCAATGGTCAAACGCCGGCCACGACATCTGCACAAGTCCCCGCAGTTGCGGGTTGTGCTTGAGGCCCAGATCCGTGAAGAGCGCGATGCCGTCATCGGGAACCATCCAGTTTGGCGACATGGTCAGCACATCCACGTCACCGGCGATGAGCGCCTTCTTGGCGGGGTTCATCCTATCCGCCAGATCCCAGTGCTGCCGCACGCGTGACCCGCCGAGCATCTGCTTCCCGATCAATTCATGACCGGTGATGCCAGCCGCCTTGGCCAGAGGGGCAAGCCGGTCGGCGACGAAGATGTGAAAGCTATGCGCCGTGACGAACACCCGCTGGCCGGCGTCCGGAGCCGGGCCGGTCGCTTCCGCAGCCAGACAAGGCGACCCGCAGATCGCGGCCAGCACGGCTACGAATAGCCAATGCGCACGCATTCGATCTAGGAGTGGGGAAGATGTGTCAGAACACATGTCCCTTCCGCCGAAGGCGGCACTACCAAACTGGGCAGGGTGCTTCGCAGAAACGATTCCGGACATCTGTTTTTATTCCTGCATGTCGAAGGTGAAGACGTTGTCCTTCCCGGCGACGACGTCGGCCTTGAGCGGCGTGGTCTGGTAGGCCCTGTAGCCCTCCGGGATGTCGGGCCGGGGAATGGGTGAGATCGATCCCGGGAGAAACTCGGGCACGGGCTCGACCGCCACGACACACGCCCCCTTGAAGGCGCCGTCGCCTTTCGTCAGCGTGTTGAGCACGAACCGGCCGGTGTCGTCGGTCTCACCCGCGCCGGCCGGCCGGCCCTGCGGCAAGAACTTCACGACGGCCTTGGGGACGGGCTGCCCCTTGAACGTGAGCGTGCCCGACACGCGGCCCATGTCGCGGCGGCCGCAGCCGCCCGCGACCACGACGAGGAACAGGGCTAGCCCCAAGGCTCGCAGGGCATGAGGCATGCTCATGGCATCACCTTCTGCACCTGGCCGCCCGCTGTGTCGCGGATGGCGAGCATCTGGTAGATGACAAAATCAATCGATTCGGCATACCACTGCACGGAGCCATCGGCCAGCACGAACTGTGCGCCACCACCGTGGTCCGAGCGGAAGGGCATGCCGCTGTCGCGATCGGAGACGACGTCGTAGGCGTTGTTGCAGATCTTCGTGCCAAGCGGATCGCGGATCCACGCGATGTTGGCGATGGATCCCACGCCGCAACCCGTGTTGTAGGCAAACCAGCCACCGGCTGACCATCCACTTCTCAAGCCGGAGCGACAGTCGTTCTGCGCGCCGGCAATTGTCATGCCCCAGCTCGACTGCTCGCCGATTGCCATCACCTTGGAAAGGCCGTCGGTGATCTCGCGAAATTTGACGCCTTGCGTGTTTCTGGCGTCGCCTTTTTTGCCGGTCGCACTGCTCGTGATGTCCCACGGGAGCTGGAACACGCCGTTGAAGCATCGCCAGCATGTGGAGTCGAGGCCACCACAGCGGTTCCGTGTTGAATTCGTAACCCATGTTCCGTTCTGCGAACGGGACGAATTCCAGCCGAGGTCGCTCGCGCCCATGATGCCGGCATAACTGGGCTGGATCGGGCCCGTGGCGCTGCCCCCCTTCAGAGCACCGGAATTTCCTGTGTGAAAGTTAGGCATCGGGCTCGATGGGCAGATGAGGGTAGTCGAGCGGAAGCTCTTGATCGCGGTCTGGTTCGCGGGCGAACCACCATTTCCGTTGCCGACGCCCCAGGTCAGCCCCGTCGTCGGGAGCGAATCCCAGTTGAGCTTGTTGTACGTAGCCTCGTCCTCCATGAAGGGAAGAATGCCTGCGATCCAGCTGTATCCCGGCGCAGAGCCAGCCCAGTAGACGGCCGGGGGCAGCATTTGCCGTGCATCTGCGAAGTTGTGCAGTGCCTGGCCAAGCTGCTTGAGGTTGTTGCCGCACGTGCTCCGTCGCGCCGCCTCGCGGGCGGCCTGCACGGCTGGCAGCAAGAGTCCGACGAGCGTGCCGATGATCGCGATCACGACCAACAATTCGACGAGCGTAAACGCATGACGGCCGTCGCCAACGCGTGCTCTGATTCCCACGTTGAAGACCGCCATGTCACACCTCCCGAAAAAATAACGATAAGAAAAGAGAAACCGACTCCCCCGACACCACAAATGAAATAGTACTTTAGACAACCGACCACCGTCACCGATACTCCGCCCGACCCCACGTGGCCGCCCGCTCCCAGACGTTGATTCGAAGTGGCTCGTGAGGATTGTGAATTTCGACCATGTGGTCCCGCCGCATCCGGCCGGCCGCGTCGCTCCAGTTCACCTGCCAGACGGCGGCGAGCATGTCGCCGGCCCGCGGCGGATCGTCGGCACAGTTCAGCAACGTCCAGGGGATCGCGTATTCGAGGACATAGCCTTTGGCATCGGTGTCGCGGGTGAAGGCGGCCCGAAAGCCGCTGGGGCTGAGGACGAGATCGTCGAACCGCATCCCGTGGTTGATCGTCAGGCAGGGTGTCTGGCTCGGCGCGTGATACCAGAGCGTGAGATGCGCGAGGCGGAGATTTCGCGCCGCCACCTTCTGCTCGGGCGTGGGTTCGAGGTACCGCTGAGCGAAATAACCCGCCGTATTGCCGTTCGCAGGCCAGCCCATCTGCCGGTCGGTCGACAGCCGCACCTGCACGCTGCCGCCTCGCCAGCCGTCGCCCGGATTGATCGCAGGATCGACCACGCTTCGCATCGGCTCCGGGTCGCCCACATGCGCCGCGAGGTAGAGATATCCGTCGTCGTACATCATTCGGCCATCCGCCCAGTCCGGGCAGGAGGGCGTGCCGTCGCGGAAGCTGACGAACCCTGGGCCTTGCTGCCACTCGTCAAGCCGGCCGTCGATCGTGACCGATTCGGGGGCGCGGTGCACCGCGATCGAGTCGAACTGCGGCCGGCCCCACTGGCGGAGCTCTTCCGCCGCATCAACCGGCACGCGGGTGCTCGCCACGGGGATGCCAGGCTCGGCCGGTAGCCGGCGGACGAAACGGCTTTCGGAATAAGGGATCGGCTCCGGCTCTTCCGGCCCGTGAGGCGAGAACCGGGCCGACTGCCCAGCCTCCAGCCGCTTGGGAAACCGCGGAGCGGCGCCGCTCGATCGGCCCGTCGCGATCACGGCGCCCTCGTAGACCTGCACATCGGTGAAAAAACCCTGCGACGCCCTCACGGCAAACTCGGTGCCGAGGTCGAGCACGTCGGCCGTGGCCGTCTTGAGCCGGAAGCCGTTCGTGCCCTTGGGCATGCGGACGACCGCGCTCCCGTCGTGGAGGAAGGCCTCCATCTCGCCGCCCAGATCGAGATCTGCCGGGCCTTCGAGGGTGATCACCACGCCGTTTTTGAGTGTCAGCTCCAAGGCCCCGTCGAGGATCACCACCCGCCCGGCTCCGATCGCCTTGCCCACCGCAAGCGACTCCGCCGCGTCGCCGGCCAGGAGAAACTGGCTCCGCGTGATCGTGGCCAGTGGGGACGGTGCCGCCGGGACGCTTGCTGCAAGCCGCGCGGGCGCAGGAGCATGTGCCTGATTGCTCGGCGAGAGGAGCAGCATCGCCACCGCGGCCGTGATCCCAGCCGCGCCGAACAACGCCGCAGCCCAGCCTCCCGACAGCCGGCTCGGCAACCAGCCTCGCAGCCATCTTTCTAGCGCATTTTGTAGTCTTGGTTGCCGCATGTTCGCGGGCCCGCTCGTCGGCTGCTCCTCACTCTCAGCACCCCAGGCCAGCCGGGCCGCCTCGGAGAGCACGCCGTGAAACGCCGCCCGATCCCAGAAGGCGTCGCGGGCGGCAGCCGATTCGAGAAGCTCGGCCTCCAGCTCAGCGAACTGGGCGTCGTCGAGCGTGCCGTTGAGCCAGGCTTCGATCAGGCTGTCGCGGTAGTCGAAGTTCATGATGCGGCCTCCACAACGCCCGGCCCGGCGTTAAGCTTTCGCTGCACGCACTCCCGCAGAAGGTCGCGGGCCTTGGTGAGCGTGGTGTTGACCCCCGAGATCGACCGGCCGAACATCGCGGCTAGTTCCGTGGGGCCGTGCTGCGAGAAATATCGCTGCCGCACCAGTTCCTGCATCTTCGGCGGCAGCTCCGTCAGGCAGTCGAGCAGCGGCTCGAGCCGATCTTCGCCGAGCGTGTCTGGCTTGAGCGCCGCCGCCAGCGATTCGATCACCCGCGGCGAAAACCGACGGGCGGAACGTCTGCTTTCGAGCACCTTGAATCGGGCGATGGCGAGCATCCAGTGACGGAAGCTGGCGTCGGGCCGGAAGTCGGACGCCTTGGCCGTGATCGTCAGAAACACCTCCTGGACGATGTCGTCGGTGACCCCAAAATCGCCGGTGAGTGCCAGCACAAACGACCGCAACTGTGATTGATACCGCACAAAGAGCTGTTGCACCCGCACCGTTGCCTCGCCGGGCAGGACAGGAGCCGGCTGGCCGGCTGAAGGCAGTTGGTTTTTTTCGGCTGGCATGCAGACGCTCCCCCGGAAAGCTGTACTCTATTCCATGACGTGGCCCCACCAAAAAGCACCCTCGGAACGTTTTTGAGCGAAATGCGGGAAAGAAATGGCGGGCTTTGATAGCTGTTGCCAAATACTGTACATGCGTATATTTTCTTGTCCTGGTCGAGGTGTTGACGCATCATTCGGAGGCGTTCGGTGCGCGTCAGAAAGGAAGGTCTTCCATGGCGTCGGGCTTTGCCGCTGCGGCTATCGGTGAGATTGCGACGGCGGATGATCTCCTTGCCGCGGGCGATATCGGCCGCTGCGAACTTGTGCGGGGGGAGCTTCTGATGATGTCTCCCGCGGGCTTCGAGCACGGGGTGATTACGCAGCGGATTGCCGCCTTTCTGCACGGATATGTCTCTGCTCGACGGCTCGGCGTCGTCACGGCCGCCGAAACCGGATTCGTGCTGGCGAGGTCGCCCGACACCGTGCGGGCGCCTGACGTGGCATTCGTCGCCGAGTCGCGGCTGCCGCACGGCAGGACCGTTGGCTATTTTGAGGGCGCTCCGGATCTTGCGATCGAAGTGCTCTCCCCTTCAGAGATCCGCGACGAAGCGGCACGAGCCCGAGCCATCGGCAAGATCAGCGACTGGCTCGCCGCGGGCTGCGTCGAGGTTTGGAGCGTTGATCCGGCAAGTCGCACGGTGACGGTGCACTCGATGAACGGCGTCGCCACCCTGGCCAGCGAGGCAGATTCATTTGTATCGCAGGCCGTTTCAGGCCTTTCGGTAGGGCTTGTCCAGCTGTTCGCTGATAAATAGGCTGCGAAATAGAGACGGGAGCGAATTTCTCGGCGATCCCATGCGGCCAGAGCCGCGGCCGCAGCCACGCCATTCAGGCCTGCATCGATCGGCACGGGCCGGGGGCGAGGTGCCTTTTCCGCCCGGTGGGTCATTGTATCTATACATCGCCGCAGAAGGGGTCTGCGATCGAAGTTGACTTGATCGAAGTTGACTTGGAGGTGATTCACTCGTCGCTGGCAGCAGGGCGAAATCGACTGACGAAAGGATTTCGTATGCCGACGGGTAATTCATTCCCAAGAACTGCCAGGGCCATCCTTGTGGTCGCGTGTTGGCTGCTGGGTTCAGCCCGCGGCGACGACGCGCTCGTGCAGGTGTCGACCGCCGCCTCGCCCCGCGTGGCCTACTCCATCGAGCGGCAGGGCGACTCGCTCGTGGTCGTCGTCGCGGTGGAGCCGCTGTCGGCCGACGCCTCGCCACGGCAGCCAGCCGCTGGCGTCGGCGTGCAGCTCGGCGCAGCGGCCGACAAGTCAGTCGTGCTCACCGGCGAGAAGCCCGAGCGCGACGCCGACGGGAGCGTTCGCTTCGCGTTCCGGATTCCTGCTGAGCGGCTCGTGGCCAGCCCCGCCGGCTGGGAGAAGCTGCGGCTCGCGTTCGCCGTTGAGTGGGCCGGCGGTCCGCTGGGCCAGCCCCGCCAGCGGGAAACGTTTCTCCAGTCCACGGCCCGGTCGCCCCATGCGGGGCTGTCGCCCTCGCCAGTCGATTGGCAGCCGCAGAACGTCGCGGAGTTTGCCCGCGCCGCCGAGGACCGACGGCTCTCCATCGGCTTTCCGTTCACGCAAGCCTGCGATGGGAAGGCCACGATCGTCATCGAAGATGCAGCGGGCAACCGGGTGCGAAATCTCGTCGCCGGCATCGAGATGGCGAAGGGCTCCCGCCGGATCACCTGGGACGGCTGCGATGACCGCGGCGTGCCGCAGCTGCCGGGCGAGTATCAGTGGCGGTCGATCTCGCATCCAGGACTCGAGCCCGAATACCTCTTCGCGTTTTGCGACGGCCCCGGCTCGAACCACGGCTCGCTGCATGCCGCCGCCACGAACGGGAAGCAGCTCTTTTTTGGCACGTCGGTCTCCGAGGGGGGCCACGAGCTCATCCAGCTCGAGCCCGACGGCACGTTCGTTCGCGGCTACAACTCGCCAAACGGCCACGGCCTGGCGAGGGTGGCGGTGGCGGCGGATGAAAAGCATCTCTACGCCGTCTACGACGGCACGTTCTGGGGCCAGCATGTCGACCGCGCCAAGCCCGACTGGCAGGCGGAGCAGAAACTGTCGCTCGTGCGGTTCGACCACACCACCGGCAATCAGATCGACTTTAAGCCCGGGGTCCGTTTCGCGGAGCTCGGCCGCTATGTCGTGGGGCCGGGCTCGCCCGAGAAACGTGCCGACCAGATCGCGCTCGCGGGCATCGTGCTCCGCGATGGGCGGCTCTACGTCGGCGATGCGGTCAAGGGCGAGATCCTCGATGTCAACCCCGCGACCGGCGAGGTCGCCCGCACGATCCCGCTCGAGAACCCCGTCGCACTCGCCGCCGATGCTTCCGGGCTCTACGCCGTGGCAGGAAATCGCCTCGTGCGGATCGATCCCGCGACCGGGAAGAGTGCCGTGATCGCAGCATCACTCGAAGGCCAGCCGACCGGTCTTGCGGTCGGCAGCGACGGGCGATTCTTCATCAGCGACGCAGGCGCACACGTCGTGCGGATTCTCAACGCCACGGGAAAGCAGGTGGCGATGATCGGCAAGCCTGGTGGGATTACGAAAGGGGCGTATGACCCGCTCAAGCTCCACCACCCCGCCGGGCTCGTCGTCTCACCCGACGGACATCTCTGGGTGACCGAGGAGGAGCGTTGGACGCCGAAACGTTTCGCGGCTTACGACGTCGCGACCGGGAAGATGTGGAAGGAGTTCTTCGGCCCCACGGCGTATGGGGCGTCGGGCGGCAGCTTCGATCCCGAGGATTCGACCCGCTGGATCGGGCAGGGCACGCTCTTCACGATCGACGCCGAGAAGAAGACAGCCGTGCCGGTGTCGATTCTCGGCGGTGAGACGGGCACACACTATCGCTTCCACCGGCAGGACGGCAGGACGTTCGTCATCGCCTTCGGCAAGGCGACGTTCATCGAAGAACTGTTGCCCGACAACACGCTGAAACCGCTCGCCTGCTTCAGCTCGGCCCACCAATATTCCTACGCTCAGTCGTGGAAGCCGCCACAGGAATTCGTGGAGGCATTCCGACGCGACTACCCGAACGTGAAATACGACTACGGCCACCGAGGGCAGCCGGGCCACGGCTACGGCATGCTCTGGGTGGACCGCGACGGAGACGGCCGGATGCAAGCCGGTGAGATCGAGTTCTCGACGACCGCCGAAAGCCTCGGCGGCTCTGGCTGGGGGCACGACTTCCACGACCTGACCATGCGGATCCCGGCGAAGGTCGCGGGCAGGAGCGTGATGGTGACGCTCGCGCCCGATGGCTGGTGGCCGGGCGGCGCGCCCAAGTTTCCCGCCCTCAACGATGCCGTGAGGGCAGCGGTGCCGATCGACCTGCCTGGCACGGCTGGCGTGGAGACCACGACCGACCGCTTTGGCACCATGATCGTGAACAGCGATCCGGAGATGCGAGCCTTTTCACCCGATGGACGGCTCCTGTGGCAGTATCCCAACCGCTGGTCGGGCGTGCACGGATCCCACGCCGCGCCGTTGCCGAGCCCCGGCGAACTGCAGGGCGTGCTTTTCTTCACCGGCGTCGCGCCGCTCGACGACAGGGCCGACGTGATGTTCATGAACGGCAACCACGGCCGCGGCTTCGTCATGACCACCGACGGCCTCTACGTGGACGAGATCTTCCCCGACTGCAGGATGATGACGAATCCTCAGGCGGGCGGCATTGGCATCCTCGGCGGCGAGTGCTTCGGCGGCGCGTTCGGCCGCTCCGGATCCGACGGCACCTACTCTTTTCAGGGCGGCGGCATCTCCTATCGCATCTACCGGATTGCCGGCCTGAATCAGACCGTCCGCGGCTCGGGCTCGTTCACGGTCACGCCCGAGCAGGCGGCCGCCGCCGAACGCCGCAGGAGCGAGGCGGTCGCCGCCGCCGGCAAGCCTGCGCAGGCAACGATCGCATTCGCCGCGACGCCGCCGAAGATCAACGGCAAGGGAGAGGGATGGTCTGGCGAGCCCACGGTTGCATGGGACAAAAGCAAGCAGTTCCCGGTGACCGTGCGGGCAGCGCACGACGGCACCCATCTCTACTTTTCGTATCTGGTCAAGCAGGATGCCTCCCCGTGGGTGAACAACGGCAAGGACTGGCAGACACTCTTCAAGACGGGCGACAGCATCGATTTTCAGATCGGCACCGACGCCAAAGCGAATCCGAAGCGTGGTGCCCCCGTGCCTGGCGACCTGCGGCTTTTGGTGGCGCCCTTCGAGGGCGGCAACCTCGCCGTGCTGTATCGCCACCGGCTGCCCGGCAGTTCCGATGCCGTCGTGTTCCAGAGCCCGTGGCGGAGCGAGAAGGTGGATTCCGTGAGGAAGCTCGATGCCGCGCAGATCGCCGTACACCGCGCCGGCAATGACTACACGGTCGACATCGCGGTGCCGCTCGCTGACTTGGGTCTTGCTCCGAGCGCGGGCAAGCCGCTGCGGGGCGACTTCGGCGTCATCTACGGCGACGCGGCCGGGACGACGAACATCTTCCGTAACTACTGGTCGAACCAGGCGACCGGCCTTGTCAACGACGTGCCCGGGGAGATCATGCTCACGCCCAGCCTGTGGGGCGACATCACCTTGGAAGCGAAGCCATGAACCCCGGAGGCGAAGCCATGAAGAGACAACCGCTCTTGCTCATGCGATTGTTCTTATTCTTTTTCTCGTGCTTGCTTGCCATCGGTGTCGGCCTGACCACGGCAAGCCTGCGGGCCGAGGGCATCTCCTGCGACGGCATTTTGGGGAACTCGGGTGAACAGGGTGCCACGCTCGTCCGCTTCCAAGGCGCCGCGGCCAGCGGCATGGGGATCGTCTGCGATCGCTACGGCTCGCTCTGGGATCGGGCAGGCACGGCCTTGAACCGCTACGCGGCCGACGGCAGGCTGCTGGCCTCCTACAAACTGCCGAACGCCCAGGCAGACCGGAACTCCGACACGATCGCTCTGATTGGTGACACGATCGTCGTGCGGATGGGCGGGCAACTGCATGCGATTTCCATCGACGCGGCGTCCGGTGCCGAAGTCCAGCCGCTCAAAATCGCGGCCGACAAGCTGTCGTTCTCAGCGCACGACGGTTGGCTCGCCGCCTCGAAGGGGCAGGAGGTGTTTCTCGTGAATGCGACGGCTGAGAAGAGACCGGTTGCAACGCTCAAGAAAGCCCCCCAGGCGGTGGAGATCGGCCCCGACGGCGTCGTGTACGTCGTTCTCGACTGGCAGCTCTATCGCGTGGTGGCCGGGACCGCGGATGGAGTCGAACCGGCCGGCCCGCAGCCCGGGGAGCGGCCGCAGTTTCTGGATGGATATTGGTATGGCAGCGGCTGGCACAGCACGGAGCGGCGGTTCGACAAGAATCTGAAGCCCGCTCCGGGCGTCGTCCTGGGCGGGAACTCCGGTTCCTTTATTGGCCATGTGGACGAGCAGTCGGAGATCGTGAATGGCCGAGGACTGGCCCGGCTGCGGACCGATCTCTTCGCCATGTCCGGCTTCGGCGGCATCGTTCATCTCCTCGAATGGAGGCCGGTTGAAAAGCGGTTCGCGCCGATCCGTCGAATCGGCGGTCTGCCGGTCTGCGAGGCGATCGGCCTCGACCGCCAGGGCCGTGTCTGGTGCGGCTCGGGCCAGTGGGACTGGGCTGATGGCCCGGCCAGCCCGCAGCGACTCGGCATTCCAACCCCGGACAAAGTGTTTGGGATGACAACGCTCGACAACGGCTCCCTCTGCGGCTACGGATTCACGCGGGGCAAGCCGTCGCTGCTCTTCGGCACGCTCGACAAGGAACTTCGTGTCAGACAGATCGAGTCGCCGACCGCCCTGCCCAAGGAGGCCGTCGCGGTCGCAGTCATTGAATTCGACAAGCGACGATCGCTCGTGGTGCTCGAGCCCGGCGGCGAGGCCGTTGCCGTCGAGGTCAATGGCGACGGCAGCTACAAGAGAGACATCGGCCCGGTTCAGCTCACCACGGCCACGCCGGTCAAGGCCTGGACCTCGCTCGCCGTGTCTGGAAAGGACGCGTTGCTCGCAGCCGGCGACGGCTTCGTGATCGAGTTCGCCCGCGACGGCCAGAGCTGGAAGGAGGAACGCCGCTGGAACTCGAGCGGCACCAACGGCCAAGACGGCACAGACACGTTCGGCGACACGATCCGGCTGACATCAGACGCCGGCCGCCTGTGGGTCGCCGACGCCGCGAGAAGCCGCGTGCTCTGCTTCGATCAGGCCACGCGGAAGCTGCTCGGATCATTCGGTGCCACGGACTCGCCTGGCGACGATCTCACGCATGTGAACAAGCCAACCACGCTGGCGGCCTGCGGCGACCGGGCGGTCGTCTACGACAGCGGCAACCAACGGCTGGTCAAGCTGCGGCTCGAAAAAAAGTGACTTTCACCTTTTGACCGCGGGATTTTCGGGGGCAGGGGTAACTTTTAGTGTTGGCACGTCATTGCTTTCTATTCCCGCCGGCTGTGTTCGCCGGCCTCCATCCACAGAGGCAACGCATGCTCCGGTTTTCTTTTCAGCCTGTTTGCTTTCGTCTCGCCACCGTGGCGGCAGTCGTCGCCGCCTCAGCGACCCTGGCCACTGCCACTGAGACCGAAAACCTC
>CANHYS010000009.1 GCA_947464585.1 Planctomycetaceae bacterium
CGATGGTCACGAGGTTGGCTTCGGCATTCCTGGCTGGGATCAGACCTAGACCGGCCGAGGTGAAGTTGGATGACCCCACCATCAGCGCCAGGTAGGCCTCGGCCTCGGCGCGGATCATCTTGGCGTGCCACTTGCGACGTTCGCCGTCCTCCTCGCCGGGAACTATTTCCACGTTGATTCTTGCGCCAGCGCCGACGAGCGTGTCGTAGACGCCGCGTGGCGCCTGGATCATGGGCGTGCCGTCACCGGCTGACTGTGCGCCAGGCACACAGAGCGATATCTGCTTGTCAACGCCGCGGGCCATCTGGCGGCAGATAGCCTCGGCGGCCAGGTTAGGTGCCGGGCCGTCATCGAAGAACGGCGATGCAACCGCAAACTGAGCTGGCAGGGAACCTCGGCCACGACACGTCGTCAGAAACTCTTCGAGAGCGCTGCGGGCCGCCTCATCCCGCCCGGGCAGCGTGCAGGCGAGCCTGTGGCGCACCAAGCCGCCCCGAGGCTCAGGCCTCCAGTCTGCGGCAAGGCCCTTGACGCGGCGGAGGAAGTTGGTCGCACGGCTTGTCTCTGCAAGTTCCCGGCGTGCGGGCACCAGTTCGATGAGCGATCGGAGAAAGGTGATCGCGTCGGCCAGCAACGGCGCATCGCAGTTGGTCGCCATGAAATCGATCGGTGCCGCGACCTCGAAGTTGCTGCGGTAGCCCGGGTCAGTGAGGTTCGCCGAGGCGACGATCAGCCGCAGGTGGTTGGCCCATGCCAGCAGGCTCACCTTCGCATGTTGCTTGCCAGCCGGCACCCGCACCGGTAACACGTCCCATCGCAGGGAGTGCTGCACGCCTGCTTGCGTGGCATCGACGAGTACCCCGGCGTAGGAGGTGCCGAGCCGCATCTCCCGCTCGAGTAGATACGCGAGGCTCTCTCGCTGCGGCTCCGACTCGATCCCGAGGAAGCGACCAAGGCACTGCTCGTCGAAAAGCGCCGGCGAAAAAGTGTAGGTGGTGGCGAGGCAACCGATCGGATCACCCGCACCGGTAGGCGGCCGCCACAGATCGAGCATCGTAGATTGGTCGTCGCATTTCGAGCGGCGGCTCATCGGCGCACCAGATCCGATCGGAAACGGCGGATCGGCAGTCCGCGATAGGCATGAAGATAAGTTTCGGGCTGGGGCTCAATCGCATCGAGCCGGTAGGCCTGCCGCACATGGATACGTTTGCCGCCGAGGTCGTCGAGCCACGGCAGCTTGCCGGTGGCGGACTTGTCGCGTTGGACCTGACGGTGGAGTGCGACGATTTCCCAGGCGGCGTCCCTTGCGGCCAGTGACTCTGCGAATCGACCAAAGCGTTTCGTGAACAGTGGCTCGAAGGCGACGGGGTTTGGCGGGAGCGCGGCCAAGCTTTCACTCGCGCGGGCATACAGTCCGTCGAGACCATGGACAGCCTTTTGAAAGTCCGGCCGTGTGGCAATCGTCGGCACATCGAATCCGTTCGTGTCGGCACGTCCTGCCACGAAGCGGAGAATGTCGAAGGCGTCTTGCAGGCTGCGGGCGAAGGCCTCGTAGGCCCGGATGGCGGCGAGCAGCGGTCTCCGGGACGGAGCCACTTGTTCGAGTCGTTCGTGCAGGCGAAGCTCGGGCAGGTTGTCGCCGGGAAACTCCGTCTGCAGGTCCCATATCTCGGGCAGGGCGCCGAGCCGGCCATCGCCTCGCGTGGTGAGCATCTCGCGAAGGAGCTTGCGTTCCTCCTTGCATGCTGCGTCCGGCAGGAACGCATGTGCCAGCTCCGTCCATGTGTCCCGATTCCATCCTGGCCGCGTGGTGGGTGGCGACTGGTCGAGGGCCCGCTCGATGGCTGCTCGCCAGCGGACGATCAGGGACTCTGCGGAGGTGTCAACGCTGGCGCTCCACGCCTTTACGAGGCGGTCGGCCATCGGGCCGGGAGCCAAGTGGACGTCGGTGATGCCCAGATGGCTCGCGAGCCGCTTGTAGACCCCGTTGAAACCGAAGACGCGAGGCGTCGCCAGGTAGGTGCGGGCGTCAAGACGGTCGTAGTGCTTGACGGCACGGCGAGTGACGCCAATGCCCGGCACTCCCCACATGCCGGTGTTTTCGGCGGATATGTCGCGGCTGCGGACGATTGCCTCGACGACGTGCCATTCCCATACGAGATATGGAGCGGCTTCGCGATGCCGCGGATCAGTCTCAAGGCCTTCGGTAACGAAGGCGCCAACGGCCATGGCGGTCAGGAACCGAACCCGCAGCATTCGTTGTCGTACTGCGGGAACGAGCTCAGTGCCGAGCAGGTCGGCGATCTGGTAAAGCCCGAGGGGGTCGAGTGATCCCTCACTCGTTCCCACTGGATCAGCGGCAGTCAGGAAAGGAAACACAACGGCCATGATTCGCAGTTCGTCCTTAAACCGTCAGGTGCCTGCCGCCGCGTCTTGGAGTTCCTTGAGGCTTGTGCCGTCGGCGGTCTTCCAGTCAATGCGGCCATTCGCGTTGCGTCCCATCACAACACTGGCGGCGGTAGATGGGGAGCCGAAGACATAGTCTTGCGTGAACACGTAGTCGTCGCCAGCCTTCGCCATTACTCCTTGGAGGATCAGGTCGTCACGGCGATCCTTGACGTGCGGGATGTATTCAAGCAACGACGGCGTGACCTTGTCGTCGCCGACAGCCCGCGATCCCTTGTGAACGACGAATCCCGCTGGCGTATCGACACCTGTTGCTGCGATTCCTTTCGCCTTCAAATGAAGCGGGACCGCGCCGGCGGGGCCGGCACTAGCCGCGGCAGAGGCGGAATCCTCAAACAGGCTATATCCAAGAATGGGCAGACAGAGCAGCATGTCGTCGAGAAACCCTTCGGCGAATGCTTCTTCGGACTCCGAGAGCGACGGGGCAGCAGGGCTGTTGCCGTTCTGGAGGATGCACCGCTTCGCCCTGCCGGCCAGATCGACGAGACGGGCTTCGAGTCGCTGGACATGAGCCTTGTTGAGATTCGAGTCTTTGCTCGTGAACACGACCGCGTGGGTCCAGAAGTCCTTCTGCTTGGCGTGCTGGTCGAGCCGTGGCTTCACCGGGTCGCCCTCGCCGACGTAGAGCGATGGAAGCGAGGAGGAATCACTGGGACCCACGAGGACATACACGCCGGTGCGATCGAGTTCCCCGCGGCCCCGGCTGTTCGCGAATATCGCCCGCGGTATGACCAGGCCACGGCCGGTCCAATTCGATTTCTCGACGACCTTCAAGCCGTCGGGCTCTCCGGATGGCAGGAAAACATTGACGGAGAAGCCGCGGCGATTCATGAGTATGTGATTTTCGATGTGGATGACTTACCCGGTCGAATAAGTTCACGCTCGGGTTGAGATCGGTGATGCAACCCCTCGGCTGCGAAGGATCAGATAAGCGACGCGTTACTGTGGATTTCCGTAGTTACTGAGCGTGGAAAGAACTTCTGATACTTGCTGCACTAGGATGTCATTTCTGTGAAGTGTCGCGAAAAGAATCGCCTGCTCGACGCCTTGCCCAACGCTGGCGTTAATAGCTGTCTCCTTGGCGACGTACTTGCCCACACGGAGGGTGATTCCCAGGGCCTTGGCGCCTTCTAAGGCATTGGCCCCGCGGGCCATGATCCAGTAAGCGGCGTTGGCGGCCTCGCGGGCTCGCCGGCCGAGCGCTTTCAGGAGGCGAGGAGACTTCGTCGCGGTCGCGAGAATGCCCCGGCTGGCTCGGGAAACGGATGTTTCCGCAATCTCGCGGCCCGCCCTTTTCATGGCTTGCTCGGATGTCTCTAAAGCGACTTTACTGAGCGTCTTTGTCGTTGCCTCGACGCCCTCGGTAACAACTGTACCCGCGCCAAATGTTGCGATATCCCACGCAGTGAAGGCGATGTCAACGGTAGCGAAAAGCACCTCGCCGCTGGTTGGCTGATAGCCGCTGCCGAGCACGTAAAGAAGCCGGCACGTATCGTAGAGAGGCAGGTACTCGTACGGGCGAGCACCCTTCTTTGCCCAGTCATCAAGATGAAGTGACGGCCGTCCGGCCATGATCGCCCAGTCATCGTCGGCGGCTGCATATCCAGCTGATCCGGAGCGTCGAAGTCGTTCGTTGTCGGCAGCCCAGATCGGGAATCTTCCGTCGGTCTTGCCAAGCAGCAGTACGAATTCCGTGGCCTTCGGGTGCCAATCCTCACGACGGAGTTCTTTCCATGGGGCGAATGTCTGCAATGCGTACAAGGCGGCTCCGCGCGTGTCTCGCGGAAGGAGCGAGTCCCATGCATGCCCGTGAGCGTTTCGGTGTATGGCTGGATCATATGCGTCATACAGCGTTCGCGGCACGCTCATGCCCGATCCCGCCCATTGTGAGGCAGTCGACTTAAGCACATCGATTCCCTCGGCACCATGCTCAGCCACGAAGCGAACTGTGTAGGGGTCTTCGCTTGCAAGAGTGAGAAGGACGCCTCGCATAAGTCCATCGTTAGGTGGGGAGCGGGAGTCTGGAACTTGCGGCAGTCGTGTATCAGCTTCAGCGATTGCGGCGATTGCCTGAAGCGCCTTTGCCCGTGCGTCACGGCCGTCAAAGGAGGCGATGTACGGTGAATTCGTACGAAGAATCTGCAGGAACACCTCGAGTTCGATCGCAGGCTCGTGATTCACGAACTCTGGATATGTGTGCGCGAGTATCAGGCCGTCCGCACCCCGGGCCGCAAACCACTCGCCGCCGATAATCGCCTGAGTCTTGATCAGGTCACACATTTTTTGCACGCCAGCGGCACCCTGCGAGAGATCAACGATCATGAGGCATTCGGTCGCGATCTCTGGGTGAAGCGTCAGGGCCTCGGTGACCTCCTGAGGTGCCACGACGAGCAGAGGCAGAAACTGCGGGTATTGATCGCCGAGTCGCCCTGCCGGGCCATCGAGCGCTTCGATTCGGTCTATTAAAGCGGGTAACCCGCCCTTGCGTGCTAGATCGACCAAATGATCCCGAAGCAGTGCCAGCATTCGAATCGAGCGTTCCCCGCTAAGCCGATTTGCCAACTGTTTAAAGGTGTCTGGCTGGAACCGCATCAACTCGACGCCCTCGGTGCCGAGAACGCGGAGGCCATCTAGTCCCACCGCGCCATGCTGCCGAGCGACATCGAGAGCGGTGTTTCCGTAGTCAGTCAGGACGGTGCGGGCGTGGCTTTCTGGATAGTCGGGTACCAGTTCGTGAAGCCTTGAGACAAGGCGCGGTTCGATGTCCGAAGGCCCTTGAATGATCTTTTTATCCGCATTACCGTTGTCCGGAATGACAGGATGTTCTGAATCGTCCTGCCGTGGCCATGTGCGCAGTGACTCATAGGTCACAATGCAGCCAACGAACAGCAACGCCATGAAAACTAGCTTTTTCATCGAGAGGATCTCGAAGGGCAATGACGCGGGTTCACGGGTGGGGAAGTTGCGGTAGCGCGGGCCAATCACGTACTCCCAGTTGAACGGTCATTTTGCTGAAATCGTATGACTTGTAGTCCCCGCCGGTCGCATTAAGTGTGTGCGGCGAGCAAACCAGAGCGGGGAGTGCGTATGGCGAGGTGACGATGATCTGGCCGTATCGGTGGCCGTCGTAGTCGACCTTTCCTTCCCAGAGATCGATTCTCAGTGAGTCCCCCTTTGCCCATCGCGTTGGGGGCGATAGATCATTTGGAGGAATGTCGCCCTTTCCCTTGACCGAGTCCTTCTGGCCCTCGATGATCGAAGGCTGCCCCCCTCCGAGTCTGGTCGAGGTGAGGCGGAAAGCGGGGTCAAAGTGGCTGCCCCAATGAAAGAGGCCGCCCGCTGGTACGCCGGAAAGGCTCACAGCGCTGATTTTGTAGTCGCGAGGCGAGTCGAAGGCATCAAACCATCGCTGCAGTTCTTCGACTCGCTCACGTCGACCGGAGTCGATGCTTTCACGATACTCGGCCTTCGGTGAGAGATACTCACGAACCGCGTCTGCCAGCGCGGGGAAGTCGAAATCGGAATGAAGTGTGTGTAGATTTCGGTAGGCGAGATCCTCCCAGTGATCGATGAGTCGAGTCCGGGCAGCGGTGACCCGGGAGCGGTCCTTGTCAGACAAGCCGAGTTTCCCGAGAACATCCACGATCCGATCGAGTGCGCGGCGGCAGTCCTCCCCTGATGGCTCGTGGCCCGTACCGCATGCCTGATCAACGTCGAAAGCCAATTTTCGTCCAGCCGCCTGTTTCGAAAGTGCGTCCAGATCCTGAGACGTCGGCACAGATGTCTCGAGGAGTGCCGTTGCCTCTCCGCGGGCCCTGTCCACCAAAGCCTCGGCCTCCGGGAATTGCTTGTCGTCGCATTTCGCGAGCACAGAGGTCGTCAGTGCATCGAGTCGTTGCTGCCACGCCTTGCCAGCCGCGTTCGTGACGAGCACGCGAAACGAGGGCGGAGCAGACGGTTCGTCGATCGCGTCGCGGAAAGCCTTCCAGCCGTCGGCGTACCGCTTGTCCGCGATCGCTGCTTCTCCACGCTTGGTCAGCGTGTCGCCGTGCTCCTTCCACCAGCCGTCCAGGTTCTGCCGCTCGGGGGCCTCCTTGGGAAGGAGTCGGTCGAGCGTGCGAAGCGCCTCAGCGAATTTGTCTGCCTTGCGCCCGCCGTCAATGAGGAGTCGCACCCAATCGGCCTGCAGGCCGCCATCCTTCTCGGCGATCACACGGCCGCCGATTTCCTTCACGCGGTCGAAGGCGGCCAGTGCGTTTTCCTTGAGTTGCGACTCGACAATGCGGAGTTCGTCGCGCAGTCGCTGTTGTGCGAGCATTCGTTGCCGCTTCACGATATCGTCCCGTTGGGATGGCGGCGCGTGTCTACCGGCGACATCAAGAAACTGGGAAACGGCGTGCTCTGCTTCGTTGAATTTCCGGCTCGCTACGAACGCGTCGACCTTCTCCAGAAGCGTGTCGTGCCACTCGGTGACGACACGATCCATCTGGTCCTCGAGTTGTCGCTCGTCACCAGGCTCCGGTTGTGTGAGCAACGTGACCGCGCCAGCGTAATCCCGCTGCCGCAACTTCACCTCGACGGCGATGTCCCACCAGGCCAATCGAGTGGACTCATCGGCAGCGTCACGATAGGCCCGGGCCTTGTCGAGGATAGCCCAACCCTCGTCGGTCTTGTCGTTTTGGAGCAGTCCACGGGCCTGCTCGACAGCTGCCTTGACGAAGTTGCGTTTCAGAGATGCTTTTAGCTCTTGTGCTTCTGGCAAGTGGGTGTTGGGAGCCGGAACGGCGAGAAAGCCGTCGATCGCCTCTGTTGCCTCGATTACTCTTCCTTCCGCGTTGAGCGTCTCGGCTCTGGTTTTTGACTGTTGCCAAAAAGCACCGACAAGGCGGCTACGAAGATCGTCGCGTCGTGCGTGGAGTGACGGCGGGGCACTGTTCGGCACGATGACAAGATCGATGCAGCGTACCGCGTCCATGCCGGCGAGTGTCTTCACTCGCTCTTCTGCGTCATCCAAATCACGCTGCGCCAGGGCGCCTTCCAGCGACTGCCTTCTGCGCTTAAGTTGGCTTCCTGTTTCATTCGCAAGTGTGAGAGATACACCGTTGGGGATCACGCTGAGGGACCTGTCAACAACATCGATCGCTTCTTTAAAAGAGCCGCGGCGTTCCAGGGGAGCGACTGCCCCCTCTGTCGCGTCCACCAGTGCCGAGATGACCCGCTTCTCAATGCGACTGACGGTGTGGTCGAGGAGATCGTGTTCCCCGTTCCATGAAGGCTCGCGTTTCCAGCTGGCAATGCGCCCAAGCTCCTGTGTTGCCTGCACGGTCTGTTTGAGGTCTCGTGCCGAAGCATCTGCAACAGCAAGGCTTACGTTCTCCTCGCTTTCGGCAAGCCGCTGAAAGCGGGCCAACGTGGCCACAAGTGCGGTGTCTGGCTGAAATTGTTGCAGAGCCTCGGTGTGGCGGCGGACCTCCGTGGGATCCACTCGCGAGTACGACATCGCGGAACGGAGAGAAGCAACTTCGCGACGGGCAATCCACTTATTGATCTGGCCGACACTGAAGAAAATCGCGGTAACGGTCACCGCGGTGGCGGCCAAGCCTGCCATCCATCTTTTGCGGCCCACCTCGCGGTCATGCTTGACGGCAGGCGCGCCCTTGAAGCGGCCATGCACATTCCAGCGCAACCGCTCTGCGGGAAAGCCGCGCATCGCGTTTGCCTGATGCAGCAGACCTTCTGGTATTGCGTCAAACAGCCAGAGAAAGGGGTAATGAATTTCGAGCTCTTTCGGGTCGGGGCCATCCAGGTCGAGAGCCAGCGTTGGCTGTGCTCCCTGTCGTCCACTTTTCTCCCACTCGGCGATACTTGCTCGATAAGAAATGACCCGTGCGCCAAGGGTGCGGCCGAGTTGGGATATTGCGAAAACGGCGAGTTGGGGCTTGCTTGAGCGACGCGGAAAGAAACCCGCCGTGGATGGGGCTCCTGCCTCTTCGCTCTCCAACCTGCCGCGAATACTCTCGTAGATGTTGGGGGCGAGCAGTTCGAGCATACGTTTGCCAAGCTCTCGCGATTCATCGTCGCTCAGTTCAGACTGAGCAGCGAGTTCGTAAATGCGCTGTTCGTCGACATCGCTGCTTTTGCTCGACCGTCGCACTTTCGAGAGGAGTTCCGGTGTGATGGCGTCCCGCTTCGTGACGACAACGGCCAATGCCCTTTTGAATCGCCGGCCGAGGTCGATCCCATCACGCATGAACAGCCGATCGACCGCATCCATCTGTGTGCGCAGGGAGTCGCCTTCGAGTGTCGTGGGATCGAGCACAACCATGAGTCCGTCCACGCCTCGCAGGTGCGCGAGCAGTTTCTTGCGGGAGTCGTCGCCGGCATCCGCTGCAGCCCACTCTCCCGGAAAGTCAGTGAGCACGAGCATCTGACTCGTTTTCCCACCTTCGCCGCGATCTCGCCCTCGAACGAACGGCCACGTGAGGTCGAGATTGATTGTCTTGTCGTCGCGTGTCGGCCGGCCCTGCGATACGTCCGCAGAGATCTCCGCCAGTTTCTTACGGTCGCCGTCACTGTCGGGAACGAGCGATGCGCCGCTAACGAGGTTGGCCAAGTGCTTTGCGAGCATCACGATGAACGTGGTCTTGCCGACCCGCTTCGTGCCGACAACGCCAATTGTCAGTTTGTTTGCTCGTGGCACACTGACGCCGATCGGGCTCTTCCAATCGGGAACATGATCAGCCCAGTTGTCGCACCTCTCGCCAAGGCGGCCTGGGAGCGCTCTGCCGCATAGCCGCAGCGCGCTGGAAAGCGTCCACCGCATGAACGGTATGAGCCAGGGGGCGATAGTGTTGACGACAAGGGCGACGACGCTCAGGGACAGTACAGCCTTGACCGCTGGTAACAAGGCCATGGGCACGCCCATGGCGATAAGAAACTTGTCGAACGTTCCCGTCATCCAGGCGCCTGCGAGCACCCAAGCGAGTGCCGCGATTGGATTTGCTGCTACCCAAAGGGCTAGGCGACCGATTCCTACTGCCGCCTCCTTCAGTCCTTCCCAGGTTCTTGTTAGTGGACCCGGCAGTCGGGGACTCGGGAGTTTTTTTGGGAACCGTTCTGCGAACGCCTGGGTCGGTTTCCCGAACTCATCAATGTACTTCGTGGGTTTTTTAAGCAGATCGTCCGCGGCCTCATCTCCTGCCTTACCGATCTCGTCGGCGTACGTTCGCCAGAACTTCGTAGCTTTTTCTCCGCCGCCTTTGATGACGAAGTCGGGGAAGTCATCGCCATGCTTCGCGAATCCCGCGAGGCACGCGCTGAGTTCGTCAGCATCGTCGATGAGTCGAAGTGCCTCAATCGCCCTTGGTCCGCCCTTGACAATGTTTTCAATGGCGTCGGTAGCGGTGCCACCTTTTCTTACGACCGCTTCGATGGCCTTGCCGCCGTTGAGAAAAATTCCCGTAAGCAATTTCCGGGTGGCCTCGTCAGCATTACCCAGTTGCTTTGCAAGGGAATCCACGTCTTTGATCCGCGCCTTCTTCATTGCGGCGGCGAGATCCTGCCACGAGCCTCCACCGCCGAGCTCCTTCGTAAGTTTCTCAAGGGCCTCGTCGCTTTGGCCTGCCGTTTGGCGAAGCATTCGCTCTGCAGCACCGGCGACCTCGTCGCCGCTCTTCCCGAGTTGCTCTGCCGCCTCGCGCATGGCGCGGCCCAAGCCGGCGGCATTGGCGGCTGCGAACGGGGTAAGCCCAATCAGAAGCGGCATGACGCAATAAACAAGACGCCGCCAGCTCATGTGAATCCTGCTCATCGTGGAACCTCACGGACAGATCGTGGAAGCACCGGAGTCTACCCCTCAGCAGTGGGGCAGTCGAGGGCTTGCTCGCTACCTCGTGTTGGTGACAATGGCCATCATGCTCGCGCACGGACGTGCCTGTCGGGCGAGCATGTATCTCTACGGGAAATTGCACGGGGCGGCGGAGTAGCTGGCCGCGTCAGTCGCGGACGCGCACCACGGCCTTGCCGTCCGCCGGCCGCAGGGCCATCTGGTTCATCGTTTCCGAATGCGTGACCGGGCGGCCGCGAATCCGGCCGAACGCGTCGGCAAAATCCTTCGGCTTCTTCTTCAGCCGCTCGTGGATCGCGGCATAGCGTTCGCAAATGTCACAATCCCGACCCTGCCATTCCTCGCCGTTGTGATGCCGGTGGTTTGCATGGACGAAGTGGTTCGTCTGGATCAGGGGCTTTCCCGGGGCCGGTCGTCGTTTCAGGAAGGAATCGGCCGCGCTCTCGATCACGACCTGCTCGGAGGGCTTGGTGCCCACGGCGTGTGCGAAGAACGAGGTCATCGTCTGGTATTCCATGATGTTCCGGACGAGTGACGGAAAAGTCAGGGACTTGTCGCAGGCGGCTCGAAGCCGGTGCATCGCCGGCCACTGGAAGGCCTGCGGTCTTCCGGTCGGGGGAGCTTGGTTGAGCGTCACGGCCCACGCCCCCGCCCGCATCGCCGAGAGCACGCCCACGCACCCCAGGGGAGCGACGTTGATGTAGCTGTTGCGGCCCTTGTGGAGGCGGGTCATGACCGTGTAGCGGCCGGTCGATTCCGGCATGGACCAGTCCATATTGCGGACGAGCATGGGCATTTCGTCGACCGTAACGCTGAAACTGGAGCACGCCCCATAGAGGCCCTCGCGGCCGACAGTGAGATCATAGGTGATGTTTGCGAGGAACAACTTGCTCTCGGGAAGCCCGCTCGCAGCGGCAAGCCCGCGGATCTCAGCCTGATAATCCTCGCCGAACGACCTGGCGATAGACGAGGCAAGTTTGCCGGTGACGCGAGCCACTCCGGTCGTGAGGGGCCGGATGAGGGCCTCCGTCGTCGACTTCACGAAGTCGGGCACCCACGACGGCGCTGCTGGCAGCACCGTGTCTACCATCTCGTGCGCCATGGACTCGATGTCGCGGAGAAAACGGCCGAGCTTGGCCTTGTTGCGGCGGCCGACCTCCTGCCAGCGGTCGTAGGGATCGGCGTCGAGATCGATGTCAAATACGGGACGCTTGGTACGCGTGTAGTCCACGAGCGGCATGAATAAGTCTCCCTAGGGTGGTTGGTAGTGTACTCCCAGCGAGCGGTCTGGTGGCAGGTGGCACCCAGGCACGTATGCCACCAGGGCGGAACGCACGCCGAGCAACGGGTGCTCGCGGGACTGGAATCGTCTCGGCATCGATCCGACGGTGCCGACTACGGTCTGGCGGGTGTGGCGGACTGTTCGAGGGCGATGTTGTGGGAGAACACCGGCTCCAGTTGCCGGGCCCTGGCCAGATCGCGTGGCGTGATCATCTCGCGATCGACAGGCACCGGCCCGCCCTCGATTTGTTTGATGAGCGACTCGTATGGCCCCCAGTTCATGTCTCCGAACTTCACAAGGTCGCCGAGTTGCTGGCCATCGGTAGCGTCCCTAAAAGCCTTGAACACGAGTTCCGAGCAGTAGATCTTTTCGTCGTCCATCCGGTAGCGGATGTCGTATGGCCGACCCAGATACTTTTCGCAGCACCTGAGGGTTTCAGGGATGTGCGCGCGGCATTCCTCACGCAGTCTGTAGACCGCGAAGCCGCCACCACGACCCCTTAACAAAAATGTCTTCAATGGCGTGGCCGAGACGCCGCGATACGCCTCGTACACAATCCACTGTCCGTCGCGGCTGCCGACGATCCCGCAGTGGGAGTAGGGCGACTTGGTGACGCCCTCGATGGCCCAAACGACCGGTCCATGCGGGAGCGACTGGAAGACAACGTCACCCTCTTGGGGCTCGTACTTCAAGTAGCCCGTGTACGCCGACCACGCATTCCAGGCATACGTCCCGGCCCACGCCAAGGTGAGCCCCAGTGTCAGCGTCACCGCCAGGCCAACGAGCAGGCGACGCCAGCGAGGCCGTGGGCGTTCTTGGTCCGTCGGGATTGTCGATGGTGTTTCAGTGGAAATCATTTGCGCGTCCAAGATTATTGGAGATTATGGCAATTTCGCCTAACGCAGCGGCGGAACAGTGCGCAAATCGTTCGCGCCGGACATTGTCCAAAGGTCGACATGTAGGAACTCCCACACGGTGACCGTTGGATAGCCCCTGGACGCGGGGATCCAACGGCTATCGTAACGGGAGGTGAACGAGACGGTTGGCGAACTCGTTCGCTGTCATGCCCGTCAGGCAGAGTTCGACATCGTCGATCAGCCGTCCGATCGGCGTACCCTGAGGCGCGAACAGAATCCCACCGAACGCGATACCTTGTCGCTGCCACTGTGCCGCGATCTCAACGAAGTCGGCGTCCTGCGTGAGCAACACCCGCCCAATCGCAGTCGCCCGCATGAGCAACTCGTCGTCCGACATGCGCCCCGCGGAGTCCTCTTGGGCGGTGCAGACATCGATCTGTTTTCGACGGAGGCCCTCTGAGACGCCCGACGGCACATGCACGTCCATGTAAATGGCCAGTGACATTGGGTGCGTCACCCGTTGCGGCTCTGCGCTGCGGAACGACGCCGGAGCAACTCATCACGGGAAACGGTCTCGGGCCCGCGGGCCCGCTCAGCGCGAGCTTTCCCTGCTTCGATGGCGGCGACCATGCTGTCGTGGTGGTCGTGAAAGAAAGCGAGTGCCGCATAAACCTCGGCTGGCCGCAGGTCTGGATGCTGCCGCAAAATCTCCTCCGCTGACCAGCCGTAAAAATACTGCTCCGCGGCGATATGCTCGACGGTGTATCGAGTGCCCTCGATGACGGCCTTGCCGTCACTCGCGAGGACGATGTGCGGGTATGTGTCAGCAGTCGCCACTTGGAAACTCCTTCGGACTCAGCGGGACTGGATTCTACCGTGCGGCAGGAGCCACCTCCTAGTCGATCATTCGGTCGCCCGCCCGGAGCAGGGCAGCGGCGGCAGCTTCCCAGCCAGCCACCCCGGACTGGAAAAGGTCTAACCAGCTTTTTTACACTCGACTGGTTGATAGCCCTCAGGAATCAGGGCCACTTGGATTTGCCGACGTTCGGCAGTGCTCAGGGATGAACCCGAAAACGGGGAAAAAGAAACGGGGAATCCCGTTTCCCCGTTTTTGTCTCCCGGGAGGCGCTGAAATGGGACGTAATCGTCGGCATTCTTTACCGCAGGTGCGGCTTCACTCTGGCTCCGGACACGCCTGGGTCAGGATCAACGGTACCGAACACTGGCTTGGCCGGTTCGGCTCCCCTGAGGCACAGGCGGCGTGTGACCGCCTCCTTGCCGAATACCTCGCCAACGGTCGGCAGGTTGCCCCCAAGGCCAAACGGCAGGAGATTGCTCCGCCAATCCCATACATAGCCTGAGACAGTGTCAGCCAACCCACCTCCCGACATCGCACCAGTCAGCGTTGAGATGACGGTGGCAGAGGTCTGTGTGTTGTTCAAAGCCCGGAAGCGGTCTGCCAGTCCAAAGAGGCCACCCCGGGACCGCTATGAGGATGCTGCACTCAATCGCTGCATCAGGCGGGCCTGCGAGAAGGCGGGGATTCCACGATGGACTCCTCTGCAACTTCGTCATGCTGCCGGAACCGAAGCCAGAAGTGTGGGCGGTGGACTGGATGCGGCACAGGTGAGGTTGGGCCACAAAAACGCCAACATCACGCAGTTCTATGCCGAAGTCTCCCGCGAGAAGGCGGCAGAGCTAGCGCTCAAGTTGGGGTGACGTTCAACGCAGTGGGCCGGTTGTGAACGTGACTGTGAATCTATGCGCGTGTGAAGCGTTGCCAATCAGGCCGCTTTCAGCCGACATCGCTCAAGCAGCCCCAGTGCCCCCAAGACGAGGGCCAGAACGCTCCCAAGGCTATTCGGGTCGATCTCGGGCACGGATGCACTTGCGAGACGAAAACCGACGCCGGGATACTCAAGCGATGGGGCACCTTCGTAGTGGTCGGCGGCACCCAAGTTGAGCGGCGGCTGGGTGTAGTAGCCGTAGTAGCCACCCCGGAGCCCGTGAAGCGGCCCG
>CANHYS010000010.1 GCA_947464585.1 Planctomycetaceae bacterium
ATCGCTCGGATCGAGTCGCCCGACTACGACGTGCGCCGCGGTATCGTTGCAGCCGTTGCCGCCACTCGCGGCCTGGCGCTGCCCGACGAGGTGATCCACTACGTCGCCACCCACATGACCCGCCACGCGCGGGAACTCATCGGCGCCCTGAATCGGCTCGAGGCCACCAGCCACATGCTGGGCCTGCCGATCACGCCCGACATGGCGGCAGAGGCCCTGGCCGACCTCGTGCGTTCGAGCGCCCGCAGCGTGCGGCTGGCCGACATCGAACGGGCCGTCTGCTCCGCCTTTGGCATCGAATCGGGCAGCCTGCAATCCTCGCGGAGAGCCCGCACCGTCAACCATCCGCGGATGCTGGCGATGTTTCTGGCCCGGCGGCACACCACGTCGGCGTTGACGGAGATCGGCAGCTACTTTGGCCGTCGTAGCCATTCAACCGTGATCTCGGCCCAGAAGACCGTGGTGGAATGGGTGGCGCAGCGGTCGCGGATCGTGCTGGCCGACACGACGTGGGACGTGGAAGAGGCGATCCGCCGCGTCGAAGACGTCCTCCGCGCAGGCTAGAACGCGTTGAGGATTGTTGCTTCGCCGGCGGGGCTCATGCTCGCCGCCGGCGAATTTTAAGTCTCCGACCCGCCTCAGGTCGTGACGTTGCATGCTCATCTCGCATGGTTCGCCAACTGGTTCAGTCAAAATTCACCGGCGTCTGCGCGTGACCCCGACCGACTCCGCTCTTTCTTACTTCTTCTCCACCAGCTTCTCTTCGAGGCTCGACTTGTAGCGGACGCTCGACTCCGGGCCCTCGAAGCCGACGACGCGGCGGTCGATGCCGGTGGCCCGACGGAGCACGCGGCCGCGGTCGATATCGAACTCGATCGTGCCGTTCCAGATCCGCTCGAGCAGGCGGGATTCGAGACGGGGGTCGTCGATCGGCGTGAGAACGGTGGTGTCGACGCGGATCGTCGCGATGCCGTCCCTGATACCCGTGATCTGGTAGCGGAGTCGTGTGCGCACCGCCTTCCGCACACCCCCGGGAACGTCCACGATCACCTCCTGCGGCACGGTCCACTCCGCCCCTTCGGCCACCGGCCCCTCCGGGAGCGGCACGACAACGAGGTCGCCTGTGCTGGAGGGCGGGCAGGGGCGGAGATCCCTGCGATCGATCAGGCGGCCGCTGCGGTCCACCACCAGCCGCGAGAGCGGCACGCCGAGGCTCGCCTTCACCAGCTCATAGCCCGGTGGCGCGGGATCGTCGCTCGTGCTGCTCCAGCGGATCTGGCCGCGGTCGCTGGTGCGAGAGGTCATCGTCACGTCGTCCACCGAGTGCTCAAGCGTGGCGTGTCCGGCATCATCCACCGCAACCACTGTCCAGGTCTTCCGTGAATCGGTGGCGGTCTCCGTCGACTGCGACGTGGCGCCCACGGTGGTTTCGGTAAGGGCGCGGTGCGACACGTCCATGTCGATTTTCTCGCCCGGCTCGAAGCGGTATTCGAGCGTCACCCGCGGCGTTTCCGGGACAGCGGTGTCGACGGCCAAACCGATCGCGGCGCAGGAGAACAGGCAGCCCAGCAGCAGAGGGAAGGACCATCGCCACGGGAACTGCGTCATAAAGCGCCTCCGCCAGTCGCCGCGACTCCGCCAGGCGCTTCGCCCGCGCGCGGCGCACGCAACCCCGTGCCGTGGATGCCGCCACCCCAATGGAGTTTGTCGCGCAGCGTGCGGTAGTAGCCGTGCGTCCGCGTTTCCACGAGTGTGAACCGGGGCGTCGCCCGGCGGATCAGCACGCGGTCGGCGGCTGCGAGGCTGGTGATCATGCGTCCGTCGACGACGCAGGCCGAGCCCTGGTTGGGCCGCGGCACGAGCAGTTCGAAACGGCGCATCGCGGAATCGATGACGGTTCGGTTGGTCAGTGTGTGGGGGCTCAGCGGCGTGAAGATGAAGGCATCGAGGTCCTTGCGGACAATCGGGCCGCCGGCCGAGAGGTTGTAGGCGGTCGAACCGACTGGAGTGCTCACGATCAGTCCGTCCGAGCGGTACGTGGTGGCAATCTCGCCGTCCACAAACAGACAGATCTCGATCATCGAAAACGGCGGGCCCGCGAGGATCGACGTTTCGTTGAGGCCAAGTTCGCGGTGGATCGTGACGCCGTCGCGGATCACCTCGGTCTCGAACATGAGATGTTCGACGAGTCGGAACCGGCCACCGGCGATGTCTTCGAGGACCGCTTCCATTTCGAGGATCGAGAAATCGGCGAGAAAGCCGAGCGTGCCGAGGTTGACGCCGAGCACGGGCACCTGCTCATAGCCCATCCAGCGGGCCGTCCTCAGGATCGTGCCGTCGCCACCAAGCGCGAGCACCAGGTCGGCCGTCGTGCCGTCGTCCGGATGAAACCGTCCCTCGCTCCAGTCGTTCTGAAGGACGAGCCGGGAGATGACGCGATGGCCCGCCTTTGCCAGCGACGACTGCAGGCGGCTGGCCTCCGCCACGACCGCCGGCACCTCGCTCGAGCCCGCGATCACCAGATTGAGTTGCCGTGGCGAGGGGCGCTCGGGATGCAACCGGGAAAGAACGCTCATGGTTCGGCACGCCGAGGGAAGAAAGAGGATCTGGAAGTCTCGTCAGCCTGCTGCGTGGGGGCCGGTGTGCATCACGAGCGGTGCGACGTGGCGGCGCCGGCTGCCGCCGCGCGGCCGGCCAGTTGGCGGCAGGCGGCTGCGATGCCTGCGGCATCGAGCCCCAGATCGGCCAGGAGTTCGCCCCGCTCGCCGTGCTCCACAAATCGGTCAGGAATACCGAGTCGCTTCAGAGGACCCGCATGGGCCCCCGCGTCGTTCACCGATTCAAGCACCGCGCTGCCAAAGCCCGTCTGCAACGCATTCTCCTCAACGGTCACAACCCAGGGGGCCGCTTCGATCCACGCCGGCAGCCTCGCGTCGAGCGGCTTGACGAATCGGGCATTGACCACGCCCACCTCGAGCCCCTCGTCGCGGAGTCGTGCCGCCGCCTTGAGGGCATCGCCCAGCAGCGTGCCACACGCGACGATGAGGCCGTCGTGTCCCTCGACAAGCATCTCGGCCCGGCCAAGTTCGACCGGTGACCGCTCTCCAGCGTGGCATTCGACCACCGCCTTGGGATACCGGATTGCCACCGGACCGTTCTGCGTGAGGGCCCAGTCGAGCATGGCCGTGAGGTCGTGCTCGTCGCCGGGGGCCAGCACCGCCAGATTGGGAAACAGCCGGAGATAGCCCAGATCGAAGGAGCCGTGGTGCGTGGGGCCGTCGGGGCCGGTGAGCCCAGCACGGTCGAGCATGAATACCACCGGCAGGTTCTGCAGGCAGACCTCCTGGAAGATCTGGTCGAACGACCGCTGCAAGAAGGTGCTGTAGATGTCGACGATCGGCCTGCAGCCCACCTTGGCCTGCCCCGCCGCGAAGGCGACGGCGTGCGATTCACAGATGCCCACGTCGAAAAACCGGGTGGGGAACTCCTCGCGGACCTTCTCCAGTTTGTTGCCCTGGCACATCGCGGCCGTGAGCACTGTCACCCGCTTGTCCCGTCGCATGCAGTCGCCGATGGCAGCGCTGGCCGTGTCGGTATAGGCGCGGGCCGAGGATTTCTTGATCGAGACAATGCAGTCGTCGTCGTCGCACTCGAACGGCGCGGGCGTGTGGAAGAAGACAGGGTCCTCCTCGGCCGGCTTGAAGCCGTGTCCCTTCTCGGTGAGCACGTGCAGGAGGATCGGGCCCTCCTCGTCCTTGACCAGTTCGAGGTAGCGGATCAGGTTCGGTAGCGAATGCCCTTCAACGGGGCCGAAGTACCGCACGCCCATCGACTCGAAGAGCATGCCGCCGTGAAGCGTCGCCTTCAGCGAGTCTTTGACGTTGACGATCATCCGCTCCATCTGCCCGCCCACCATGGGCATGCCCTTGATCACCTCCTTCGCCTGATTGCGGAGGCCGCGATACCAGGGGTTGGTGCGGATCACGTCGAGATATTCGGCGAGGGCCCCCACTCGCGGGCAGATCGACATCCGGTTGTCGTTGAGGATCACGATCAGCCGCTTCTTGAGGAACCCGGCATTGTTGAGCGCCTCGAACACGATGCCCGATGGCAGTGCTCCGTCGCCAATGACGGCCACCGCGCGGCGGTCGCTGCGGCCGCACAGGTCGTCACCGCTGGCCAGTCCGAGGGCGGTCGACACGCTCGAGCCGGCGTGACCGGTCATGAACAGGTCGTAGGGGCTCTCGTCGGGGTTTGGGTAGCCCATCAGGCCGCCCTTGGTCCGGATCGTGCCGATGCGGCTGAAGCGGCCGGTGATCAGCTTGTGAGGATAAATCTGGTGGCCCGTGTCCCAGATCAGCCGGTCGCGACTGAAGTCGAAGACCTTGTGCAGCGCCAGGCAGAGTTCCACGACGCCCAGGTTGGATGCAAAGTGGGCCGTGCGGCTGGCCGCCACCTCGCAGAGCGCTTTACGCATCTCGGCGGCGAGTTGCTCGAGCTGCTCAGGCGAAAGCCCCTCGAGATCACGGGGCGACATGATGGAGGGAAGGATCGCGGCCATGGTTCATGGGAACATCCTGTTCCCGTCCTTGTGGAATCGGACTGCCTGAGCACCTCGTTATACCCGCTGGAGCCGTTTTGGCAGTTGTCCGGCCGGTTTCGGTCAATGATTTCGGCGGATAATCCAGTGGGCAAGCCGGGCAAGGTCGTCGGCCGCAGGGCCCATGCCGGCCACAGACCCGACCGCCTCCCGGGCGAGGGCATGGCCCCTCTCCCGGCTCGCTTCGAGCCCGATAACGGAGGGAAATGTCAGCTTGCCGCGTTCCACATCCTTGCCAACCCTCTTGCCGACCGCGGCCTCGGTGCCCTCTGCGTCGAGGATGTCGTCGGCGATCTGGAAGGCGAGCCCGAAGGCCCGGCCAAACGCCGCAAGCATGGCGAGCTGATCGTGGTGGGCCGCCACCGACAGGCCACCCAGTTCCAGGGCAGCACTGAACAGTGCGCCGGTCTTGCGCCGGTGGATCCGCTCCAGCCACGCCACCTGTTCGGCGGCAGGGGCTGTCGCCAGATCGCTGACCCAGCCGCGTTCCGCCGCCAGGTCGTCGGCCTGCCCGCCAACGAGCGCCTCGCCGCCGGCCGCCCGTGCCAGCACGAGGCAACCGCGTGCGGCGGTCGCAGCCGGCATGCCCCGCGCGACGGCTTCAAAGGCCAAAGCCTGGAGGGCATCACCGCAGAGGATGGCGGTCGCCTCATCAAACTGGCGGTGGCAGGTGGGCCGGCCTCTGCGGAGATCATCGTCATCCATCGCCGGCAGATCATCGTGCACGAGCGAATAGGCGTGGATCATCTCAACGGCCAGGGCCGCAGGCGCGGCGGCCTCCCACGCCTCCTCGCACGATCGCCCCGCACCGTCGCTCGAGCATGCGGATGCGGCCCAGAGCACCAGGGCCGGCCGCAGCCGCTTGCCGGGCGCCAGCAGGGCATACCGCATCGCATCAACGAGGCGGGGCGATGCATCGGCAGACATCTCGATCGCCGCGTCAAGACGGGCATCGATGAAGGTGCGGACCCGCTCCAGAGAGCTCATCACCGCCGCATCGAGATCCGGAGCATCGATCACTTCGATCATGGCATCAAGATGATTGACGTAGAAAGAGAACGGTGAACGCTGTCGTCCGTCGGGCAGGCTGCGGCTCCGCCTCAAACCTGCCAGCCATGTTCAACCCCGACATCGGGATTGCAGATTAGCCATCCTCTCCGGCATCGTCCATCCCCGGCAGGCGTTTGGGCCGACTTGTCCTCGAGGCAGGACGAGCCGTGCGTCGAACGGTCACGTCGCCGTCGGTCGTCGAGCCTCCGCCTGTCGGCCGACCTGTTTTCTCTGGTGCGGTTGCCCCGTTTTCGATCTCCTCCAGGATCGGCCGGCCCTGTTCGTCGATCCTCACCAGCAGCCGCACGCGTTCCTCGACATCCGCCAACTGCTCGTGTAGGCGTCGGAGGATTGCCACGCCCCGCTCATAGGCTCCGATCGAGTCAGAAAGGCCGAGAGAGCCCGATTCCAGGCGATTCACAAGGTCGTTCAATTCAGCCAGCGATGCCTCGAACGGCACAGTTGCAGGCTGGGCTGGATGGGCTGGGTTTCCGGCCTGCTCGCCCCGATTCGGTTCAGGCTGGGATGGCTCAGGTTTGGTGGGCATCGGGTGAGGTCCTTTCCACACGGCTCAAGATTTTTCCATCGGACAGTTGGGTGACAATTGCTGCGCCGGGCCGCACGCCCACGACTGACTTGAGCGCCGCGGACGTTGCCGTTGCCGCCTCAACGCCGTCGGTGTCGAGCCACGTCACGGACCATCCTCGGGCGAGCAGTTTGAGCGGGCTGCCCGCCTCGAGGCGGGCGGCCGCGGCGGCCATCCGTTCGCGGCCGCGATCGACCGCTGCGGCCGCAAGCCTATGGAGCCTCGCCGCCTGCTGGTCGATCGTGGCGGCGCGGTCGCGGACGAGTCGCTCGGGGTCGGCGAAGATCCGCGAGCGGGCGAGTTGGCCGATGCGGTCTCGGGCCATGTCGATCCGCCGCAGGAGTCCCGTCTGCAGCCGCCCGCCCAGCATGTCGAGCGTCGCGGCCACCTGCGGCCCGTCGGGGGAGACGCGAACGGCGGCGTCGGTTGGGGTGAGCGCGCGGAGATCAGCGACGAGGTCGGCGAGCGTGACATCGATTTCGTGGCCCACTCCCGACACGACCGGTACCGGCGAGGCGAAGATCGCCCGCACGAGCACCTCTTCGTTGAAACTCCAGAGATCCTCGAGGCTGCCGCCGCCGCGGACCAGCGCGATCACGTCGGCGGCCGGCGTGAGCCGGGCGGCATGTGCCAGCGCCGCGGCCAGTTCCTCCGCCGCCCCCGCCCCCTGAACCCGCGACGGCACGACGATCACCTCGGCACACCGCCACCGTGAAAACAGGGTGGTGAGGAAATCCGCGATCGCCGCCCCCGTGGGGCTCGTGACCACGGCGATCCGTCGCGGGAATGAGGGAATGCGCCGCTTGCGGCTTGGGGCAAAGAGCCCCTCGCGTTCCAGTGAGGCGTGCAGCTTCTTGAGCCGCGCCTCGAGGCTGCCGGTGCCCACCGCGTGCAGCCGGTCGATCGTGAGCTGATAGGTGCCGCGAGGAGGGTAGAGTTCGATCCTCCCATGGCAGATCACCTGCAGGCCATCCACGGGCTCGATCGCCAACTGGGGCAGCGCACCCCGCCAGACCACGGCACGGAGCAGGGCCGATTCATCCTTGAGCGACAGGTAGATGTGGCCGGATGAGGCCCGGACCAGATTGCTGATCTCGCCGGTGACCCACACGTCGGAGAACCGCGACTCCATATGCTCCTTGACGCGCGACGTGACCTCCGACACGCTCAGGGCGTCCTGCGGAGGGCTGCGACGGTCGGAAAGCTGGCTGTCGTCCATCGCGGCACAGTGTAGCACCCGCGCCGCCGTCATCGACGCGGCTCGCCGCAGACCCAGAGTGTTTGTCCCAGACCTTCTTGCCGTACCGGAACCCGCATGCCCGCCTCGTCATCGCCTCCGCCGGAATCACCGTCCGCCGATCCCTCCGCGCCGGCGGCACGCGGTGCGCTGTTGATCGTGTTTCTCACGGTGTTCATCGATCTGCTGGGCTTCGGCATCGTGCTGCCGGTGATGCCGCGGCAGGCGGAGCCGTATCTCACGGCGCTGGGGCTCTCGCCGGTCGGCGTCGGCGCCACGATCGGAATCCTGTTCTCCGTCTTCTCGCTGATGCAGTTCATCTTCAGTCCGATGTGGGGCCGCATCTCCGACCGGGTCGGCCGGCGTCCGATGCTGCTCCTGAGCCTGTTTGGATCGGTCGTCTTCTATGCGCTCTATGGGTATGCGGTCACGTTTCCGGCTGACCGTGCCGCGACGGCACTGGGGCTCATGCTGTTGTCTCGCATCGGCGCGGGCATTGCGGGCGCGAGCGTCGGCACGGCTGCGGCTGTGATCGCCGACTGCACCACGCCGCAGAATCGGGCGCGGGGCATGGCCCTCATCGGCATCGCGTTCGGCGCGGGATTCACGCTCGGCCCACTGATCGCCTACTTCGGCCTGGCGCTCTTCAAGCAGCAGCCATGGGGGGTGGGGGCGCTGGCGTCGATGCTGTCGTTCATCGCGCTGCTGATCGCGATCTTCGTCTTCAAGGAGACGCGTCGGCCGGGGGCCCGGGTCGCCAAGGAGTTTCCCAGCATGTCGCGGACGGCGGCCGTCCTGCGAATGCCACGAGTCGGGGCTCTTGTGCTCATCTATTTCCTCTCGATCTTCTCGTTCGCCAATTTCGAGGCCACGCTGGCGCGGCTGACCGAGTCGGCCTTCAGGATGACCGACGACGACAACTTCCTCGTCTTCGCGTTCATCGGCCTGATGCTGATGCTGGCGGGCGGTTTCTATCGCCCGTTGGCCAAACGGCTGCCCGAAACGCGGCTGCTGGCGGCGGGTATCACGCTCATGATTCTCGGCCTCGGGGGCGTGGGGCTCGTGGCCTGGGCCGTGCACGGCGGGCTGGCAGGCAATGGCTGGCCGCTCGACAAGCTCTTCTACGCGGCGGCCGCCTTGGCGGTGGCCGGCTTTGCCTTCGTGAATCCATCCGTGTCGGCGCTGATCTCGAAGAGTGCCGATGCCGACCGGCAGGGGGAGGTGCTCGGCGTGAATCAGTCGTTTGCGTCGCTCGGCCGGATCCTCGGGCCCTTCGTGGGCTCGATGCTGTTCGCGATGAACGCCGCGCACACGCTCCCCTTCGTGGCGGCGGTGGCGGTGCTCTCATTCGTGGCCACGCTCCTGCCCCGGCTCGGCGGCGCCGCCGACGAACGGTGATCGTGCAATCGCCCCTACGACTCGCGCGTCAGGCCGTAGAGTTCGAGCTTGCGGTAGAGCGTGGCGCGGCTGATGCCGAGTTCGGCCGCGGCGTTTGGCACGCTGCCGCCGCTCCTGCGCAACGCCTCGATCACGAGAATGCGCTGCCAGTCTTCGAGCTTGAGCGTGCCGGTCTCGGCCACGAATGAACCGATGCGGGCCGTCGCGGGCTCCTGTTCGCCCTCCTTCAATACAGTCTGCGCGGCCAGCTGCCGCAGGTTCGCCTCATTGATGGCGATGGTCCCATCGAGCAGGCCGCCATCCCCAGCGACCATCGTGCCGGCCAGCCGGTCTGCCACATCGAGCACGACCACGGAGTCGAGTCCCACCGTCTGTTGCGAGCCGAGATCGGCCGCGGCTGCGTTGCGGCCAACGGTTGATCCGGCATGCCCGGCGCAGGCAGCGGAGGCGAGGCTCGCGAGCGCCACGAGGAAATCGAAATCGGCGCTCCGCATCGAGCCGCTTGCCGCCGAGGCGACGAGCGCCGCATGCACCCGCTCGCGCTCCACGATTGGCAAGCAGGCGATCTCCGGCTCGGTTTCGTGCACGGCGGCGTCGGTCGGGCGGGAACTCGCCAACCAGATGGCATTGCCCTCGCGCACGACCAGCCGCGTTGTCGATTCACCCACGAGCGTGGCCAGGCCGCTGCCTGGTGGAACGACGCACACAGGCTCCAATCGCGAGTCCTCGCTCACGCGGAACCAGCCCACGCTGGCAGCGCCTGAATGGTGCGCCGCCAGTTCCAGCGTGGACTCGATCACCTCGCGGATGCTCCGCGAGGCGAGCAGGCGGATGCTGGCCTGGTAGAGCAACAACGGCCGCCGTGCGTCATCCGTCGAGCCGATCGACGACCTTCGCAGCACGCTGCCCTCGAGTTCGGCCACCGGGCGGCAGCGGACGAAGTGGCCACGCTCCACGGACGGCAACGCGGCGGTCGTCTGCGGCAGCTGCTTGAAGACCATCTCCGACGTTCCCACACGGACCACAGCGCCATCCGGGATCACTGCCGATTTGACCAGCGAGCCATCCAGAAAGGTGCCGTTGCGGCTGCCGAGATCGTGCAACACCCACGTGTTGCGCGACGCATCAAAACGCACGGCAGCGTGCGTGCGGCTGGCCAGCCGATCTGCCACCACGATCGTCGCCTCGGGCGAGCGGCCGAGCGTGTTGTCGTGCGCGGGGTCGAGCACGAACGTGGGCCCAGGGCGGTCGGCGATCCTCAGCATCAGCGCAGCAGGCGCCGGGAGTGAGGGCATGGAAACCGATGCGCTCGACACGGCTGAGCTCTCGGGTGGATGGGCGGGCTGGATCAGGGGGGCGGCGGGGGGCGTGGCTTTTCCGCTCCCATCACTATAAATTTGATTGGTCGAGGATGGAACTGGACCGCCTACCGCTGCGGCACTCCCAGCCGTCCGTTGCCTTCCGAAAGCCCACGCTTTGCCATTCCTGTCAGCCAGTGCCGTCGGTCGCCTGGTGAAAAGCCCGTTTCACCGGCTCTTTCGCAGGTTCTCACCTGTTGTGGATGGGTCGAGATCCGCGGGCAACAAGGCTGGCCATGCCAGTGCGTGGAGGGGGGGGAGAACGCGGGGCGTGATGGTCGTGGGGCACGGAACGGCCGACCCGGTGGGGGCGGAGGAGACGCGGGAGATCGCGGCCTTGGCGGCGGAGATGCTGCCAGATGTGGCCGTGGAACTCGGCTTTCTGGAGGTGATCGGCCCCTCGATTGCCGATGCGCTCGAGCGCTTGGCTGAGCGGGGCTGTACGGAGGTCGTGGCCGCCCCGCTCCTCTTGTTCACGGCGGGGCACGCCCGAAGGGATGTTCCCGAGGCGGTCCGCGAGGGGGCTGCACGGGCTGGGCTCGTCGTGCGGCAGTCCGATGCCCTGGGATGTCATCCCGACATCCTGGCGGTCTCGCAGCAGCGGCGGCACGAGGCCTTGGCAGCGCTCCCCCCCGTGCCTGCGGAAAACACGGTTCTGCTGATGATCGGTCGCGGTTCGAGCGATCCGACGGCCCATCGGCAGTTGCTCGATTTTGCCCGGGCATCCTGCCAGCACCAGTCCACCGGTCCATCGCAGTCCGCAGCCTTTTTCCAGCCACGCATTGAACTTGGGTTTGTGGCCGCCGCCCGACCGACGCTGGATGAGGCGATCGAAAATGCGGCTGCTGGGGCTGTCGCCGGGAGTGGTGGTGCGATCCGTCGTGTTCTTGTGCAGCCGCACCTTCTCTTCCGCGGTCACGTAGAAGAGCAGGTGACGGCTGCGGTGGCTCGAGCCCGTCAGGCACATCCTGGAGTCGAATGGGTGCAGGTCCCTCGGCTCGGCGCCGGGCCGCTGGTGGCGCGGGCACTGCTCGATCGCGCCGCGGCAGCGTTCCCCGCCGATGCGGCGTCCTGAACCTCGGTCTGGAAGGTGATGCGGGGTGGGAAAGTCGCGCGAACTGCCTTTTCAGGCAGCAAAGAACGTCTCGTCAGAAACCGGTCGATTCGTCAGAATGATGTGAAGAGCTTTGGAACGTCCCGATGGTAAGGAGTCAATCCACGTGAGCGGCAATCGTCCCACCCGCGGCGGCTGGCAGCTGTCGGCTGTATTCGCGGCCTGTCTGTTGAGCGCCTTCGTCGTGCCTAGTCGCGGTGAACAGCCGCCCACAGCCGTTGGGCCGTCCGTTGCTGGCAGCACCGCTGCCCCCGCCGCGGGTGCCAAGCCCGGGCCCAACGACCGGCAGATCACTCTCGCCGTCCGCAGCTACCTGGAGCGGGAGCACTTTCTGCGGCACCCAATCGACGACGATATCGCCAAACGATGGTTCACAATCTTCCTGGAGGGGCTCGACCCTTGGAAGCTGCACTTCCTGCAGAGCGACATCGACGGCTTCATGCAAAAGCGGGATTCCCTCGATGACCTCGTCAAGCGAGGCGATGTGAGCTTTGCCTATGAGGTCTTCAACCGCTTTCTCGAGCGTGTCGATGCGCGGCTGCCGCTGATCGAAAAAATGGTCAACGGTCCGCAGGATTACACCAAGCAGGAGTCGATCGTCATCGATCGCGAAGCCGCAACCTGGGCCAAGAGCGAGGCCGAGGCCGAGGACAACTGGCGGAAGCGGATCAAGTATGACCTGCTCATTCAGAAGATGGAGAAGACACCTCCCGAAGAGGCGAAGGACAAGCTGCTCCGTCGCTACAAGAGCTTCGCCAAGCGGATGCATCAGATGACCGCCGACGAGCTGCTCGAGACCTATCTCACGGCGCTCACCAGCAGTCTCGATCCCCACACCAGCTTCATGTCGCCAGGCACGCAGGAGAATTTCGCCATCGCGATGCGGCTGCAGCTCGACGGGATCGGCGCGCAGCTCAAAGGCGAGGACGGCTACACAACCATCATGGAACTCACCCCGGGCGGCGCCGCCGACCGCGACGGCCGACTGAAGAAAAAGGATCGGGTCGTGGGGGTGGGGCAGGGCCAGGAAGGGGAGATGGTCGACGTCGTCGACATGAACCTCAACGAAGTGGTGAAGCTGATCCGCGGCAAGCGGGGCACGGTCGTTCGCCTCAAGGTGATCCCGGTGGGAGAGACGGTGCCGAAGATCTACGACATCACGCGGGACAAGATCGAACTCAAGGATGCCGAGGCCCGTGGGGAAGTCGTCGAGGATGGCAAGAAGCCGGACGGTTCGCCCTGGCGGATCGGCGTGATCAACCTGCCCAGCTTCTACATGGACATGGACGGCGCGAGGCAGGGACAGGCCGACTACAAGAGCAGCACCCGCGACTGCAAGCGGCTGATCGAGGAGTTCAAGCAGAAGGGGATCGACTGCGTGGTGCTCGACCTGCGGAACAACGGCGGCGGCTCGCTGCCGGAGTCGATTTCGCTGACGGGCCTGTTCATCGACACCGGCCCGGTCGTGCAGATCAAGGATGCCGACAAGCGGGTGCAGCAGTACGACGACGTCGACCCTGGCGTGTCGTGGGACGGTCCACTGGTGGTGCTCACGAACAAGTTCAGCGCCAGTGCCAGCGAGATCGTGGCCGGCGCCATCCAGGACTATCGCCGCGGTCTGGTCATCGGTGACAAGGCGACACACGGCAAGGGGACGGTGCAAAGCCTGCTCGACCTCGGCCGCCAGCTTTTTCAGCGGCTGCCGAATGCTCCGTCGCTCGGTGCCATCAAGATCACGATGCAGCAGTTTTACCGTCCGCTCGGTGCCAGCACGCAACTGGAAGGCGTGAAGAGTGACGTGGAACTGCCGAGCATCACCACCCACCTGCCGGTGGGCGAATCGGATCTCGATCATGCGATCGCCTTCGACAAGGTGCCGCCCGCGGCATTCCAAACGAGTGGCCGTGTGACCGACGACATGCTCCGCGCCCTCCAGGAGCGGTCGGCGACGCGGATCACGAAGAGCGAGGACTTCGCCAAGGTGCGAAAGGACATCGCGCAGTACGAGAAGCGGAAGAGCGAGAAGACGATCTCATTGGTCGAGTCGGAGTTCGACCGTCAGTGGAACGAGGGGAAGGCCGCAGAAGACGAGGAGAAGAAGCTCGAAGAGGAGATGGACGCCCAGCGGCGGCCGATCGTGAAGCGAGACTTCTACTTCAACGAGGCGATGAACGTCACGGCCGACTACCTCAACTCGCTGGCGGGTGGCGCAGCGGGACTGGCCCGCACGAACCGTCCGGCGGAATCGCCGCGTCCTGCACCGGTGCCGGTGCTGCAGTAGAAAAAGCACTTCCGCTCCTGGACGCAATGGTTCGCCGGCTGCTGTGACGGTTCGGGGCTGCCCATGCCCCGTCGCCGGACGTTCGCTTCGTCGACCAATCCGCGTAGACGGATCGGTGCCCGCTGCCCTTCGCTCACTCGATGCTGACTGCGCTAGCCAGATCGCCTCCGCTTCGGCATCCTGCCTGCGCTGGTCAGCAACGCCGGCTCTCGGGACATGGGCAGCCCCTCACGGATGATGCCGATTCC
>CANHYS010000011.1 GCA_947464585.1 Planctomycetaceae bacterium
CGTCACTGCGGGTGCGTCTGGCGGCTGCTCGCCGTCGTGGCGATACAGTTCCGGCTTGTAGTCCCAGGTGTCGAGATGGCTGACCGCACCAGCGCAGAAGATGACGAGCAGGCGTTCGGCCTTGGCGGGGAAGTGCGATGCTCTGGCTGCATAGGGATGCGTCGTCGCGATCGCCGGACGGATCGGCGCCGCCGGCGCAGCCAGCAGGCCATCGCGGGCGAGCAGGTGCACAAGCGCCATGCCGCCGGCGGCCGTGCCGCAGTCGTGCAGGAAGCCGCGGCGATGAGTGGTCATGGACGTGGCACCGTGGAGATTCGTAGCGACGCGGCATCGTCAGGATTATCGCAGAGAATATCGCAGGAAAACTGCCACTGCCACGTGCAGTGGTTCGCCTTGAAAACGAGGTTGTTCCAGCCCGGCTTGAGCACCGTCTTGCGAACGGCCTTGCGGCCCGGCTCGTTCGTGATCGACCCCGCGTAGAGCTTCTCGCCGTTGAGCCAGGCCACCACGCCCTGTTGGCCGGCAAACACCTGAGAGCCAAATCGCAATTGCACGGGCACCTCGCGGTCGCAGTGGATCCAGCGGGCCCCGTAGCCGGTCTCGAATGTATTCGCGAAGGACACGGCATAAAGAGAGACATTCCCCGGCGTCGCGCCGCCCGTATGGTTGACGCTCGCCACATAGCGGCTCCACTTCGGAGCATTCCCCTTCCAGTCGGCCGGCGTGCCGCCAAAGTCTTTCCCCGCCGCAAAGCGTTCCTCGCCGGGCAGCACACCCTTGTCGGGCACGTAGTCCTGAGCGCCGCGCTCCCATGCCGAAGGATTGGTGAAGCCGGTGCCGATGAGCCACGGCGCGGGGATCGTGATCGTCGTTTCCTTCTTCGTGTCACCAGTGGTGGCAGTGAGCGTGAAGACGTTTTCCAGGCGGTCGGGTTTGCCCGTCACGGTGAAGACCGCTTCGTTCCTTTGCGGTTCCGCCGGCTTCACCTGCCAGCCGGTCGGTGCCTCGAGACTGAATCGCGGAGTGCCGCCGGCCGCAGCGGGCGTAGAGAACGCCCGGATCTCGAACGTGGCCTCGTCGGAGCCGAGCGGGAGTTCCTGCGGCACGATCGCGTACGACAGGCCTGGCAGTTCGCCGCGGGCCGCGTCGAGGGCTTTTTGGACGTGCTGCGTCGAGATCGCCTCGGCCGCCTTCATCTCGCCAAGGCCGCGAAGCATCGCCGTGGCGACGGATGCATGGCCGACTCCATTGGGATGGACGAAGTCGGGGGCAACGTGGAAGTCGGGCTTGAATCGGCGGCCGGCCCGCAGGGTCTCCCAGATCGTTTCACTGGTGGGCAATAGCACGCAGTCTTGCTCGGCGGCGATCACCGCCACCCGGCGGTTCATCTCGGCGATAGCGAGCGTCTTGGGCGACTGCGGGTCTTCCGTGTTGGGCGTGATCGTCGCGAGCGCCGTCACCCGCGGCGTGGTGCGCGACCGTAGCGAGGCCAGCAGTTCACGGTAGCGGCCGGCCCAGGCGTCGAGGCTCGCGGGGCTTGCGTCCATAGACGGTGAGAGACTGTCGTTCATACCGAGCATGATGACGAGAACATCGGCGTGGCGACCGAGTCCCTCCCGCACGTTGACATTCTTCACATCGAGAAACACCTCCTTCTCGCGGCTCTGCTTCTCGACGTTCTGCCAGCTGCCGACCGTCTGACCGCTGCCGCCCAAGGGGACTACGGTCACCTTGCTCTCGGGCCGCGCGGTGTCGAGGCCCGCCTTGAAGAGGTTGATGAAGCCCCCCGCGCCGATGTTCATGCCCTGCCCGGTGATGCTGTCGCCGACAAAGACGACGCGGTCGCCGTCCCGCACGAGGGAGGGGGATTCGGCGGAGGCCAGACCGGTAGCGGCGACGCCGGCCAGGGCCAGAAGGATGCTGATACGGTTCATTCCTTTTTCAGGGCTGCATCGCTCGGATCCAGCACCAGCTCCAGGTTGGTTTTTGGGGCTTTGACCTCCACCTGCAGGTCGCTTGTAGAAGCCGTGTTGTACCGCGGATGGATCAACGAGGGTGGTGCTTTTCCAATCCCCATCGCCTTTTCGTCGTAGCTTCTGGTGTCCGGCTCGGCCGCCCCCACCACGAAAACCTTGTAGGTCCCGGGCATCGCACCATCGGACATCGTCGCCGTGCCCAGCACGAAGGTGCCGTCGGGCTTGATCTGGCCATTCGCGCCTTTCTCGCCTCCCGTCAGGAAGACCCTGCCGCCCGGAAGCGGCGAGCCATCCTTGAGCTTCGCCACGCCGGTGACTGGCACGATCCCGCCGCTGGGGCCGCAGCCGGCGAACGCCAGCAGGGCCGCGCTCAATGTCATGCAGCCGAGAGCGACGTCAACCCAACCTCCACGCATAGCCATTCTCCTCACGAGGAAACGTCTTGTGTCAGGGAATCTTGGCCATCGAGCCGTCCGCGCGTTGTGAGATCTGCTCGAGCGTCGTCTGGTCAATCGACGTCGATAGCGTGATGACTGAACCGTCGCACGCTACGAAATTGCAAACGCCGAGATGCCAGCTGCCAAGCTGCGGAGCGCCGGCGGTAGAGAGGTCGGCGTACGTGTCGGACGGGCCTCTTCCGAGTCCTCGCCCTTGCGTGGATCGGGCCATCCAGAGATTGCCACCGGTGATGCGACCGCCACCGGCCGCCGTCATGATGTTCGGAAAGTTGTAGCCGTAGAAAGGCGAGCCATCGTGATCCGAACCAGTGCCACCGGCTGTGCCGATGGCGGTGACGTGCTTTTCCCCGACCATGAGGGTCGATGTCGTGCCGTCTAAGATGTCACCCGCCTTCGACGAGCTGAATCCAGTGACCCGGTTGGCCGAGGTGTCGGCACTGGTGATCTTGCCGGGCATGATCGCCTGTCCGCTCCCGGTGCGCAACCACGACTGCGAATCACTGCGGTAGGTCACGACGGCGTAGTCGGTAACCTGGAAACGGTTGTTGCTATCGCGGGAGTTCGTGCCCCCCGGCGCTCGCCGCGTCGGGCAGTTGTAAACATTGACCCGGCACCTGGCGCTGCACATTGCGGCAAAGTTTGGCACGGACGATTGTTCGCCACCGAACCCCTGAAAATCTTTCTGCATGTCAAAAAGTGACGCAACCGTCTGGTGTTCGATGAATGGCAGGATGTGGGCGAAGAAGGTGGCGAAGCCGAGCATGTTCGTCCGTCCATAGTAAGCCGTGCCGTCCCAGACGTTGAAAGGTACCACCGTGTGGTCGATTTGGAGCGGCGGCAGCTGCTTGCGAGCACTCTCGAAATTCAGCGCACCCAGCCCGATCTGCTTCATGTTGTTCATGCAGGCGCTCGTTCGGGCTGCCTCGCGGGCGGCCTGCACGGCCGGCAGGAGCAGGCCCACCAATGTGCCGATGATCGCGATCACGACGAGCAGCTCGACGAGGGTAAAGGCTCGACGGCCGCTGCGGTCTCCTGCCCTGCCCCCTAAGCTTTCGTTGCCCATGACACACCTCCCAGAAAAAAGATGAGAAAAGAGAAGATAAAAAACGAATCACCGGTACTCTGCCCGCCCCCAGGTCGCTCCGCGTTCCCAGACGTTGATCTCGCGGTGCTCGAGGGAATTGCGAATCTCAACCATGTGCTGACGCTGGAGTCGCCCCACGTCATCGCTCCAATACACCTGCCAAACCGCGGCCAGCACGTCGCCGGACCGCGGCGGATCGTCGGCGCAGTTCAAGAGTCGCCAGGGAATTGCGTATTCGAGGATGTAGCCCTTGCCATCGGCATCGCGTGTGAACGCAGCCCGGAAGCCGCCTGGCTGGCCGGCTGACGGATTGACCTCCAGATCTCCAACGAGCATGCCACGTGCGATCGTCAGGCAAGGCGACTGGCTGGCTGCGTGGAACCACATCGTCAGGTGGGCCAGTTTCGGATTGTCGGCTGCTGCTTTCTGCTCATTGGTGGGGACGATGCCGCGCTGGCGGTAGTAGCTGGCCGAGTTTCCTGACACCGGCCAGCCCGACTGCCGGTCGGTCGACACCCGCACCTGCACGCTGCCACCCCGCCAGCCGAGGTCGGGATCAACGGCCGGATCGATGGAACTCTGCATCGGCGCCGGATCGCCCACGTGGGCTGCGATGTAGAGATGGCTGTCGTCGTACATCATCCGACCGTCCACCCACTCGGGGCAGGAATCGGTTCCGTCGCGGCTGGCCGCGAAGCCCGGAGCAAGCCGCCAGTCGTCGAGCCGGCCGTCGATCGTGACAGGCTCGCGGACGCGGCTGACAACAATGGTGTCAATGCTTGGCCGACCGTAAACGCGGAGTTCCACCTCGCGGCCAAGCGCAGGATTGATATGCACAGGAATGCCATCGTCGGCAGGCAGCCGACGGACGAACCGGTTCTCTACGTAGGGAAGAGGTTGCGGGGCGTTCGCCTCCTGCGGCGAGAACCGGGCGGCCTGCCCCGCCTCGAGCCGCGTAGGAAAGGGGGCGTTGTCGCTCGCCGATTTCGACGACGCCACCACGGCACCGTCAAAGACCTGGACATCGGTGAAGAATCCAGGGGCCGCCTTCACGGCAAACTCGGTCCCGAGGTCGAGCACGTCGGTCGTCGCCGTGTCGAGCCGAAAGCCGCTCGTGCCCTCGGGCATCCGCACGACGGCGCTGCCGGCATGCAGATAGGCCGCGAGTGCGCCGCGAAGTTCCAATTCGCCCGGGCCTTCGAGCACGATCACCACGCCGTTGCTGAGCGTCAGCTCGATCGCCCCGCCGAGCAGGGCGATCCGGCCGGCGGCAACTGGCTGCCCGAGGGCCAGCGGCGTGGCCGCGTTGTCGACAAGCAGAAACCGTGTGTTCGTTACGGTGGCGAGCGGCTCCACCACGGCCGTGCGATCGGCAGGAATGTGCCGGGGCTGGATGGCTGCGATGAAGTTCGTGAACAGGAGCGCCGCCGTACCAGCGGCCACGAGCACGCCCGATGCAAAAGCCGCGACGAGCCACCGCGGCCGCGCAGCCCTGCGATCTGACGCGGACGGCGGCATCGCATATGGGGCGAGCGCGGCATAATCCCACTGGAGTGCCGAGTGGAGGGCCATGAACTCGCGAAACTCGCGGCGGGCCTCGGGGCTGCGGCCGAGCAGGTCGAGCAGTTGCCGTTCGTCGTCCTCCGACTGCACACCGTCGGCGATCCGATTGAAGAGGCCCTGCCAGGCGGCTGTGATGCCGGATGCGTTCATGTGTAGGCCTCCTGGGCGATGGCTCTCTGGATGCACAGGAGCAGGGCATGGCGGATCCGCCGCAGCCGGTCGGAGATTGCCTTGGGCGTGGTCTCTCCCTCCGCCGCGATTCCGTTCACCGAGGCTCCGGGCTCATAACGCCGCATGACGAGTTCCCGCTGCTCGGCCGAAAGCCTCTGAAGGCAGGTGGCCAGGGCCATCCGCCGGGCCTCGAACGCCTTGTCTTCAATGGCCGCTTCGTCGGCCATCATTCCGGCCAGGGCGTCGTCGAAGCGGGCCTGCTGCCGTTGCCGACGCTTGAGCCATGCCATGGCCTGAAATTGTGCGAACCGCATCGCCCAGGGGAGGAACTCGCGGTTGGAGTCGAATTCGGCCGCCTTCTGCCAGAGGACGAGGTTGGTCTCCTGGAGCACGTCATCGGCCTCGATCGGGTTCCAGACCATCGAAAGGATGAAGGCATGGAGCTGCCGCTGGACGCGGGTGATCTCGGTCACGAATTCAGCGGATGCCGACATGGGATTCCCCTCTATGAACACTTATCCGAGCCCCCGGAAATCCCGCAGCGAGGAAGTTTTCCGGACATGTGAGGGGGGTTCAAGGGCGAAAAAGGTAGCTGTCACCTTGTTTCGGCTCACCAGCCTGCGGCTATCATAGGGGCATGGTTGATACAAAGACTTACCCATCCGCGGGCAACCGTGGTGTGGAGTGGATCGGCACACGCGGCGAACGCGAGCCGGATCCGTATGCGACGATGACCGCGGCGGAGCGGATCCAGCTGGTCTGGCCGCTCAGCGTCGCGGCCTGGGCATTTGCCGGGAAGCCATACGATGAATCGCGACTTCGCAGAGATGTTGAACGCGTTGTCCGCAGAACGCGTTGAATTTCTTGTCGTTGGAGCCTACGCGGTCGCTGGTCATGGCCTGCCTCGCGCCACCGGAGACATCGACCTCTGGGTGCGTCCCTCGTCTGAAAATGCGGCCCGGCTCTGGAAGGCGCTGGAGCGATTCGGCGCGCCGCGGAGCCGACTGACGCCTGAATCATTTGTGCAGCCGGACATCGTTTACCAGATCGGCCTGCCGCCCAATCGAATCGATCTGCTCACCGGCATTGATGGCGTCGAGTTCGCAGAGGCTTGGACGGACCGCGTCGCCTGTGTCGTGGATGGCGTCTCGTTTCCAATGATTTCCCGTCATCACCTCGTCGCCAACAAGCGGGCGACAGGCCGGCCTCAGGATCTGGCCGACGTCGCCAGGCTGGAAGCCGCCGAGTGACGCATCTGGCCTGCGGCTGCAAGCAACTGTCGAGTTGCAACAAGTCTCACCGTTGTGCGGACAGTACCCGGGCGTCGCCGCCGGCCACGCAGATGCTCTCGAGCCGGAGTTCCTGCTCCTTGTCGGGGGCGAACACCGGCTCGATCCGCAGCGTGTGGTCCGTCGCGGGGTCGAGGCCGGTGGCGATCACCGCGACGTGATGCGTGTTGCCCTTGGACGGGGCGGCGATGCTGGCGGCGTCGAACTCGCGGAGCGGCTCTTTCGCGTTGGGCCCCGGTCGCTCCACCAGTTTGCCGTCGATGAACGCCCGGTAGCGGCCCGACTTCGGCGTGCCCTCCCCGAAGAGCAGCACCGTCTCCCCGCGGAATTTCACCTCCAGCGACGCGACCTGCTGCGGCACGAGCGTCTTCTTGCCGGCAGAGTCTTTCTCCTCGCGGCGGTTCGTCGCGATCACTTCATCGTCGAGCCACCGCGACATCAGCATGTCAAAATAGGCCGACACGAGATTGGGCACTCCTCGCCGCCAGCCGGCCGGGAGGTCGCCAAGCGACGAGAACCGCACCCGCGCCTGCTTCATGTAGGTCGGGGCATGGAGCATGCGCTCGGGGGGCGTACAGGTTTTCGTGGCGGCGACGGCCTGGAGGTAGCCATCCCAGGCGGCTGCGGCGAAGAGGTCGTAGCCGGCGTTGCCCGGATGCACGCCGTCGGTGTCCCAGAGCGTGTCGACCGTGGTCCCCCCCTGCTCCACCGTCTCGATCGCGCGGAGCACGGCGTCGCCAAGCCCGGTGCCGTAGGCGGCAGAGACCGCGGTGTGGGCATCGCGGCGTTTCATCTTCTCGAGCAGCGCGCGGTCGATGTTCCACTTGAACGGAAACAGCACCTGCACGACCGGCACCTGCGCCTCGGTCACGAGCCGGCGGATGATCGACTCGTAGGAGGCGAGCGTCTCGGGGTCGCCTGAGTTGATGTCGTCGTTGGCCGTGAAGTCGACGAAGACGAGGTCGGGCTTCTTGGCAAGCACGTCGCGGTCGAGCCGGAAGACGCCCAACTGCGAGCCCGTGCCGCCGATCGCGGCATCGTGGAAGGTGAACCGGGCCAGTGGATACTTTTCCGTGAGTCGCGCGGCGACCCTCGCGCGGTAGGAGAAATAATTCTGGTCGGTGGCGTTGGCGCCCCAGGTGAGCGAGGCACCGTAGAACACGACCGTCAGCCGGTCGCCGGCCTGCGCGCGGGCGTCGAAGGCGGCGAACGAGGGCGACGCCGCGGCGGCGATCGACGCTGAGCCCATGATCACCGCGCAGCAGATCACCAACAGGGGATTGGCTCGTGGTGCGAATCGCACGGCGGCTGTTCGGTCGTGCTGTGTCTGTCTCATGTGCCGTGTTCCTGTTGTTTCGATCGAAATCACTTCTGCTCCTTCATAAATGTCAGCGTGCCCCAGGTGCGGGGCAGCAGCACGGCGCTGCCCGGCCGATCGACGACCACGCCCTCCGACAGTCCGGCCCAGTGCATCGCCCGCTCGCGGCGATCGCCACCCTCGTTCGCCACGGCGACCGAGGTATCGAAGCCGATGCTGCGGCCCGCAGGATCGCCCACGATGCCCAGCGAGGCAAGCGGCACATGGACCTCGAGCGACGTCCGGTGCACCTTCAACCGGTCGTCGAAGCCCTTGTCCTTCCAGGCCATGGCCAGCCCGTCGACCGGGCCGATGCGATCGAATGTCGCCTCGGCCGCAGGTGAGCGGATGACGGTTGGCGAGCCGCCCGCGCTGGGCAGCACCGGCCAATATCCCTGGACGAAGTTCTCCTGCTTGCCGCCGACACGCGCGAGGATGGCGCGGATGTCGCCGGCCAGCGGCTTCTCCCGCTGCGGCTTGCTCCAGTCGGGACCGACGCAGAAATCGACGTAGGCCCCGCTCACGAACGGCGACAGTGGCAGTTCGGTGCCGGCGTTGGCGAACGGCGTCGGCGTGAGGATGGAGTAGTGCAGATAGAGATTCTTGGCGTCGTACATGCCGCGGACATCGGCGAGCCGCTGGCCGTCGAGAAGGATCAGCATCGGCGCGATCCTGCCCTCGTGCCAGCCCTCGCGGCCGTCGGCCTCGCCGTCGAGCTTCATCGGCGTCGCACCCGCGCGGGTGGGGTCGTGTCGCACCGCCGTGAACGTTGGCCGCAGCGACGGATCGGGGCCGTCGGGATCCCACGGCTGCGCACGGCCCGCGTCTTCGGTCGAGAGCCGTACAGCCGACGCGACGACGGGCTTGAACGACGGCAGGACCACCTCGTGGACGGCGCAGGCTGTGTCGTTGACGAGCGTGTAAAGACGGCCGTTCTCCTCGTGGATCCCGTTGCCCATCATCTCGACATAGATGCCTGTGTCGTCCATCACGCCCAGCCCCGTGTCGGGGAAGAGTCGGCCCACGTAAAAACCGTCCCTGTGCCAGACCCACGTCATCGACATGGCATCCGAAAGGAATATGCAATCGCGGGCAACGCCGGAGAGGCCCATCGGGTTGTACATCTCGCCTCGCTTCGCGCGGGCGGGAGCGCGGCGGCCGACCGCCCACTTGAGCGAGCCGTCGGCGTTCCAGGCGGCGAGTTTCTTCCGCCAGTTGCGGCTCGCCCACCAGCCGTCGCCGTCGATGCCCGGCAGCCGCAGGCCAGGCGGTGCACTAGGCTCGAGCAAAGCGTAAGCCACGCCATCCTTCGTGGTCGAGGCGATCGCGCGAACCATGCCGGGCTTCTTGGTGCCGTCGCCGCCGCTGAAATCGGGCGGCGTGCGGTCGGCAGTCGAGAGTTTCACGTCGGACCAGTCGAAGGCCGGCACGTCGCTCGCGAGCCATTTTCGCGGCGCGAGGGTGGCGTCGACGAATCCATTGGGCCCGACCAGCGAGAGATGCACGGACCCGTCGGGACGAAAGGCCGCGTCGAAGACGCGGCGGAAAGGTGCGAGCGTGGCATCGTTTTCGGTGATCGTCATCTCGTCGGGCTGCATGAGGGCATCGCCGTTGCGATCAGCCCATGTCATCCAGCGGTTGGGCCCGGGCTGGTCGTAGTTGGCGAGCCACTCGCCCTCCGCGTTTTTTTCCTGAAGATGGTGGTAGCCGATCATCGCCACCGGCTTCGGCGGCGCATCGGGCGTGACGAGATAGATGGCACCCTCGCCGTTACCGCTCGACTGGAGCATGAAGAGCCGCCCGTCGATCGCGGCGAGGCTGTCGGAGTAGCCGAACGCCGGCCAGCGGCCTTTCTTCTCCGGATAGGCCTTGTCCATCGGGAAGCCGCCGTGCGTGAAGCTCTGGTAACCGCCCGCGGACGGGGCGTAGGCACGCTCGACGGTGAGCTCGTAGAACCATGACGGCTTCCATGTGCCCTTCGCGAAGTCGACCTCGTAGGCAAAGATGCCGGGGGGCGCGTCATCGAAGACCTCGCGGATCGAGAGCAGCTCCCGCGGGTTGGCGGGGTTCACGACGTCAGCGGTGTGCTGGATCTTTCTGCAGAACCACTGCCTGAGGAGCTTGCCGTCGGCAGACCAGATGCTGTTGCGCTTGAAGCCCGTGGCGACGTCGTTGACCCAGAGCCGACCCTGCGCATCGATGGCGATGCCGGAAATCTCGCCGAAGCCATCCTCCTTGAACCGTCCCTCCGGCGGCGAGCCGCCGGCCGCACCGATGCGGCGGAGCGGCCGGCCTTCGCCCGTGAACACGTGGATCTGCCGCGTGCCGCCCTTGGCGAGCCGGTCGCCACCAACGAGCGTGCCGGCGGCGTAGATGTCGGCGCCTGAATCCCCCACGTAGAGGTTGCCCTGTGAGTCGACGGCCAGCGAACTGGGATGCTCGAGTCCGCCACCATCCACAAGAGTGGCCTCCACCTTCCCGTCGGCGGAGAGCCGCAGCAACTTCGCGCCGCTCACCGCAAAGAGTTTTCCACGGTGGAAGGCGAGCCCGCGCGGGCTGGGCAGGTCGATCCGCGTCACCTTTCCGTCGGTGCGACCGACGAGGAAGAGGGCGTTGTCATGGGGCACGGAGACGTAGACGGTAGTTTCGGAGAGGGCCATGCCCTCGGTGTAGGAGACGGGCCTGTTTCGCCAGCGGCCGTGCTGCGTGATCGTGGGCTTCACCGGCAGGGCGGCGAGGATCTTTCCACGGGACTCATCGAGCGTGTAGGCGGCGAGCTCCAGTTTTTCGTTCGCATAGATCGCGACGTAGATGTTCTTGTCGTCCATCGCGGCGCTCGACCGCTGGTCCCAGGGATAAAAGGAAAAGTAGCGGCGGAGGATGTTGCCCTCGAGGTCGACGCGTTGCAGACCGGTGACTGTGTTGTCTTCGACACAGCCGAAGACCATCATCACGGAGTCTGTATGTGCGGCGATGCCGGTGCCGCCGCCGAGGTTTGCGCCCCAGTCCCCCTTGCCGTCGGGCGTGCGATAGGCCGGGTTGCCGGAGCGGCCGACGGTCATCCGATAGGTGAGCGACGGGGCTTTGTCGAAGAACAGGCCGCGGACGGCATACTCGCCCGCCGGGCAGACGCGACCGAGGTCGTCGGTGCCATCCCAGCGGACCATGCCCGCGCCCGCCTTCACCGGCTCCGCGGAGAGCAGGCTGCGGACGATCTGCCCCTGGCCGTTGCAGAGCGCGAGGCTCAGGAAACCATCGTCGGGCGATTCATAGGCGACGGGAATCTCCACGCCGAGCGCGGCCGTGCCCCTGGGCGCCAACAGGCACGCAAGCACGTATGCCACAGAGATGGTTCGCAGGACTCTATGCATCGTGTGCCTCGCTCTCTTGGGATATCACTCTTGGGATATGTGCCATTCACTGAAACGTGATCTGGCCCCAATTCTGCGGCTGCGGCACGAGTTCCCAGACCTCGTCGGCCACGATGCCGGTCGCCTGGTTGCTCCAGTGGCTCCGTAGCACCGTGTCTTTGCCTGCCTGATCGCCGAACGTCGCGCCAAAATCACCGGAGAGTGTCAGGTCGGCGGCGGGTTTCAAGCCCAAGTCGGCCAGCGGCACCGCCGCCTCGACGACGTATCGCTTCGCCTTGGCGTCGGTCTTCACCTCGATCTTGACGTTGTCGAGCACCCTCACGCTCTCGATCACGTAGCCCTCCTTCACCGTGCCGGAGAAATATTTCCGCACGGACTTCTCCGCTGCCACCGGCCGGTAGAGCACTGCGACGGGCTTCCCACCGTGACTGCCGATCGAGAGCCGCATGTCTCCAAGCACCGGCTTCGACCGCTTTCGGTCGGCCTTCGCATCGGTGCCGAGCTGGAAGTCGACGGTGTCGCCGCCGCCAAACATCTCGGCAGGGTCGCCGGCACCGTTGATCCACGGCGTGGCGTCGTTCACCGCCCAGCCGAGGTAGAGGTGGGTGTCGTCGTAGGCGATCGCCGCCTCCACGCGGTCGGCCGCCGTCTTCTGAAACGCGAGCGGCTGCTTCTCGTCAAAGTCTTTTCGCAGGTCGCCCGTGAACGCGACGGTCTTCTTTCTCGCCGTCGCCACGGCTGCCCCCACGCTCTGCTGCAGCATCTTCTCGCGGATCTGCTGCGCCGTCGCCAGGTCGGCCTGGCCGACCGCGAGCGAGCCGCCTGGCAGCCGCTTCACGGTGTCGAGCCCGACGACCTTCATGTTGATGTAGGCCGTCTTGCCGGCCTGCACGTAGAGTTCACCCTTGTCAGTGACGGCGATCGAGCCACCAAAATCCTCGGCGCCCATGCCGGGGGGCACGTTATCCATGATCGCGCCGGGCACGGCCGACTGCGGCCAGCGAATCTTGAGCGGGTCGGCCTCGAAGAGCCGCGTGAGGTAATGGCCCGCCGCCGTGAGCACGTGCCACTCTCCCTTGTCGGTGCCGATCACGAAGATGTCGCCGATCGGGTCGGGGAGCGTGCCTGTGCCGAGGATGTCGTAGGCGCCGCGGATCATGCCCACGCTCGCCGGCGGTGCGTGGTGGCCGCCGTGCACGCCGACGTAGTTATTGGGATACGTCCACCGCAACTGGCCACTCGTGATGTCGTAGCAGGCGAAGTCGGCGTGTGCCTCGCCATACTTTCCGTTGAAGAGCATCGCGGTGCCATCGGCGGAGCCGCAGCCTCGTTGGGCCCCCATGCTGCCGCGGGTGGCGATGTCGGCCGGCACAGGCAGCTTGCGGGCCGTGGACGGATCGTATTGCGGGGCACCGCACGGCGTGTATCCGGTGACGGCGAGCTGGAGGAGCGTGCCGTAGAACGTGAGATCGGGCGTCATTGGCATGTACCATCCTGTGATCCAGCCGCCGGGGTCGCCCGGGTATTCACGCGATTCCTCTGGCTGCTCGCGCTCGTCGTCGTTGGCGTCGGACCAGATCTTCATGCAGGTGAGCTTGCCGACAGGAAAGCCCTCGGAGTTTTTCTTCTCGGCGAAGGCTTCGAACCTGGTGCGGAGCTTGTAGCGGCCCGGTCCGAGCCGCTCGTAGATGAGCACGGGCGGGGCACCGTGGATCCAGCCTGTGGCGACGGCGACGTAGAGCCGACCGTCGCGGGAGCGGCCGAACCGACTGTTGGACATGCCGTCGCGGCAGAAGACGCCCACGCAGGAGGCCCGGCCCGTCTCTTTGTCGAGCCGCCATTCGCACCCGCTGCCAACAAGAGTGAGCGGATCAACCGGCGAGATCGCTCCGCCGAGCGCCCCGTAGGACGTCGCCCCGAAGAACTCGCGGACAAACGTCCCATCTGTCGCGGTCCAGCAGGAAAACCGCTTCGGCCAGTGATCCAGCTCCGCCGCCCAGAGCACGCCCTTCGGATCGAGCCGCAGTCCGCTCACGAACCGCACGCTGGAGTTGCCCATCTGACTTGTAAGGTTTCAAGGCGGCACTTGCAGCACAGCGCTGTCCATCCACAGCGGGCTGGTTGCTGGAGCGCCGCCCATCTCAGAG
>CANHYS010000012.1 GCA_947464585.1 Planctomycetaceae bacterium
GATGCGGCGGCCCGCGACTTCCGGCTCAAGGAGGGCAGCCCAGCGGCCAAGATCGGGTTCAAGCCCTGGGATCTCGCGGTGGCCGGCGTTCGCGGCGGCGATGCGGCGTGGCGGGCGGAGGCGGCTCGCGGCCACGACTACCCCACCTGGGACAAGGAGGCTCGACCCTGGCCAACGCCCCCCTTCTCCGTGCCGCTGGAGACGTTCGACGCCGTGTCGTTCGGCGCGATCGGCATTCCCACGGCGTCGTTCGAGCGATCGAAGGGGCAGCCCGATCGTGGCGAGGGGGCGGGCGTGACGGCCGAGGTCTCGTCACCCCTGCCGATGGACGGCCAGCCCGCGGCGAAGTCTGGCCGCAGCCTGAAGGTGCAGGATGCGGCGGACCTCGCCAACAGCTATGACCCAATCCTCCACATTCGGCCCCGCTGGACGTCAGGCCGGTTCACGGTGGCCTTCGATGCGATGGCCCAACCGGGGGCCGACTGGTTCTTCGAAATGCGGGGCAAAGGTCCGTATGCCGCCGGGCCGCTTGTCACCTGGAAGAACGGGAGACTGTCCGCCGGGACGGGCCAGGGGACGACGTTGGCAGAGATTCCAGCGGGCGAATGGTTTCGCCTGACGATCACGGCTGAAACCGCCTCGGCCACCGGCGCCGGCAGCTATGTCGTCGAAATCATGCGGCAGGATGGCACCAGCAAGGTGTTTCCGAAGATCGCCTGCAAGGAGTCGTGGACAGACGCCAGCTACCTGCTCTTCAGCGGTCTTGGCACGACGAAGACCGCGTTCTTCATCGACAACCTGCAACTGACCCCGGCCCCTGACTGACAAGGATCAGCCCCGACAATGAGCCGAAAATGGGTCGGCGTCGGCGATAAAAAACCGCGACAAAACAGCCTTGCGGATCGCTGCGGCCCGAGACAGACACGTGTCTATTATAGTATGGGGTGTCGGATCGGCCTTCTCATGTCCGATATTCATGACTGGTTCTGGCTGTCCAAAGCGACATTTCTGTCAGGTTTTTTGAACGTCATGGTTTGAAGGATTGGGCATGATCCGGCACAACCTCCACCGCCTCCTGGCAGTCGTCCTGTTCGCAACTCCTTCGGGCACAGGGCTGGCCGCTGAGTCTGCCGCTGATCGAGTCGCCTTCTTCGAGTCGAAGGTTCGCCCGGTGCTCGTCGAGCGGTGCGTCGGCTGCCACGGCCCCGAGAAGCAGAAGGCCGGGCTGCGGCTCGATAGTCTGGTCGGCCTGCTCCGCGGCGGCGAGTCGGGGGCGGCAATCGATCTCGACGATGCCGATGCGAGCAACCTCGTGGCCGCTATCCGCCACGAGTCGTGGGAGATGCCCCCTGATGGCAAACTGCCCGACGACCAGATCAAGGCGATCGTCTCCTGGGTGAAAGACGGCGCCGCCTGGACCGGCTCCAAGCCAGCCGCAGAGCTGCTCGCCGCCGGCCTGCCCGAAATGGAAGACGCGGAGGCCGCAGTCAGCGGCCCGAAGAAGCGATCCAAGAAGGGTGGCATCTCCGCCGAGGACCGCGGCTATTGGGCATTCCGTCCCGTCGTGCGGTCCACGCCGCCACCGCTTCCATCCGGTGACACGCTCCCCGCCGGACTGGTGCGACCAATCGTCCACAACGCCATCGACCACTTCATTCTCGCCAAGCTCGGCGAGGCGGGCTTGGAGCCTGTTCCCGAGGCCGACCGGCGCGCGCTCATTCGGCGACTCTCGTTCGATCTTCTCGGGCTGCCTCCCACCGCCGTCGACGTCGAGGCGTTTGTCAACGATCCCTCCCCCGATGCCTATGAGCGGCTGGTGGACCGGCTGCTCGGCGACCCCCGCTACGGCGAACGCATGGCCCGGCGCTGGCTCGATCTCAGCCGGTATGCCGAGAGCGACGGATTCCGGCAGGATGCCTTCCGGCCCACGGCCTGGCGGTACCGCGACTATTGTGTACGGGCCTTCAACGCCGACATGCCCTACGACCAGTTCATCCGCGAGCAACTCGCCGGCGACGAGATCTCCCCTCACGATCCCGATGCCGTCGCCGCCACCGGGTTCCTGCGACAGACACCCTACGAATACAACATCTCCGACATCGAGCGATCGTGGACCGACGTCCTCAATGAAGTGACCGACGTCACTGGCGACGTCTTTCTGGCGATGGGCGTGGGCTGCGCCCGCTGCCATGACCACAAGTTCGATCCGATCCTGCAGCGCGACTACTACCAGCTGCAGTCGTTCTTTGCAGCCCTTCGCTGGCGGGACGACGTGCCACTCGTCGCGGCCGACGCAGCCGGCCTGACCGATCCACAGCGTGCGTATGCCGCGAAGGTCGCCGAACTGCGAGGCCAGCTCCGGGAGATCGAGCGGGCCGCCCGCACGGCGAAGGCCTGGGCTGGCAGGCTGCCCGCCACCCGTTTCCCGCCCGAGATCCAAGCGATCCTCTTCAAGCCGCAGGAGGAGCGGACGCCCCGGGAGGAGCAGCTGTCCCAGTTCGCGAAGCGGCAGCTGACGTTCACTCCGGCCGGTCTCCCGGAAGAAGAGCGCACGCGCTACGAGGCGATCGCCAAGGAACTCGCTGACTTCGAGCAATCGCACCGCGCCGACAAGCCCGAGCCGGCTCCAACGACGCTGACGGTCGGCGATATCGGGGCAGTCGCCCCGCCGATCACCATGGCCGGGGCGAGCGACACCACCCCCGTCGAGCCGCGAACTCCCACCGTGCTCGGTGGAGAACTCGCCGAGATTGTTCCCGCCCACGACGGTAGTTCCACGGGCCGTCGCTCCGCACTGGCCCGCTGGATCGCCGATCCCGAAAACCCACTCACAGCCCGGGTGCTCGTCAACAGGCTCTGGCAGTGGCATTTCGGCCGCGGCCTGGCCCCGAACACGAGCGACTTCGGCCAGCTCGGAGGCCCGCCGAGCCACCCCGAACTGCTCGACTGGCTGGCCGCCGAGTTTGTCGCCAGCGGCTGGAGTATCAAGCACGTCCAGCGGCTGATCGTCTCGACCGCCGCCTATCGCCGCGGAGTCCATCCGGGCACCGGCAGCTCGGCGGCGGCGGCCTCCGACCCGCACAACGCCCTCTTCTGGAGGTTTGACTGCCGGCGGCTCGATGCCGAGCAGGTTCGCGATGCAGCCTTGGCAGTCTCGGGCGACCTCGATGCGACGGCGGGTGGCCCGAGCGTACCCCCGACGAAGCCGCGTCGCGGCATCTACACCACCGTGCTGCGAAACACCCGCGACGCCCTGTGCGATGCCTTCGACTCACCCGACGGCTACAGCAGTTGCGCCCAACGCAACACCACGACCACGCCGATGCAATCGCTGTTCCTCATCAATGGCGATTGGATGCTCACCCGCGCCCGTTCGCTGGCACTCGCCCTTGACCGGGCCAACATCACCGACGATCGGCTCCTCGCTGCGGAGGCAATCCGCCGGATCACCGGCCGTGAGCCGACAGCAGGCCGGCTCGAGGCAGCCACCCGGTTTCTGGCGGAGCAGCGAGGCCGGCTCGACGACGGATCCTCGACGCTCTCGATGTCTCTGACGCAGCGGATGCCCCAGCGGGAAGGCCGGGCGGCCGTGATCGATCCGGCGATGCCGGCGGCCGTCATGACCGTCCGGGGCAGCGGGCTCGAGAGCCCGCCAAAGGGGTCGGTCGCGACTCCGCCTGGCCCCTTCCCCAGTGCCGACTTCACGATCGAGGCCCACGTGATGCTGCAGTCACTGTTCGCCGATGCCACGGTCCGCACCATCGCCTCCCAGTGGACCGGCAATCCCAAACAGCCCGGCTGGTCCTTCGGCGTGACGAGCGAGAAGTCGAAATACCGGCCGCGCAACCTCATCATCCAGCTCGCCCGCGCCGGCTCCGGCGAGTCAGGCGACTATGCCGTTGTGCCCTCCGGCATCCATCTCGACCTGCAGCGGCCCTACTACGTCGCCGCCAGCGTGAAGGTCTCTGATCCATCTGACCGGAGCGTGACCTTCTACGTCAAAGACCTCTCCGACAACGACGCCCCGCTGATCGTGAAGCGGGTCGAGCACACCTTCGACGGCACGCACTCGGCGGCATGCGAGTTTGCGATCGGTGGACGGGATACGAAAACCGACGCGAAGACGGATGGCGGACGGAGCGTCTGGGACGGCCTGATCGATGATGTACGGCTGTCGGTGGGAGCGCTGGCCCGTGGCGAACTGCTCTGGGAACGCGGCTCCGGCGGAAAGGTCGTCGGCTACTGGACGTTCGAGGAGGCGCCCGGGTTTGCCGAGGACGTCTCGGGACAATCGCGGTCGCTCGCCCGCGGCGGCATGAAGCTTCCGCCCGTTCGTGATCTCCGTCGCTACGAGGCGGTCGTCGATCTCTGCCACGTGCTTTTCAATTCCAGTGAATTCCTCTACGTCGAATAGCCACCCAGGCGGTCGCTCCAGAGAGACAATTCCATGTCGTCGCTTGCCACTGCTTTCGGCCTCCCGCACCATGCCACAGCGACATCGCGCCGCGAGTGGCTCGCCCATGCCGGTGCGGGCTTCGGCGGACTGGCGCTGGCATCGCTCGTCGGCGGAGGTACCGCCCGGGCCGCGGAGTCCGACCCGTTGGCCCCGCGGCCACCGCACCATCCGGCCACGGCGAAGAGCGTGATCTTCCTCTTCATGGAGGGTGGGCCGAGCCACATCGACCTCTTCGATCCAAAGCCGTTGCTGAAAAATCTCGCCGGGAGCCCGCTCCCCGCCAGCTTCGGCACGGTGATCACCGCCATGGGCGAGGCGGGCTCGCCGCTCCTGGCCGACCAGCGAACCTGGAAGCAGCACGGCCGTTCGGGCACCTGGGTCAGCGACTGGCTGCCGCACACCGCTGAGATCGTCGATGAGATCGCAGTCATCCGCTCCTGCGTCTCCGACGGCATCAACCACTCCGGCGGCGTCTGCCAGATGAACACCGGCGCCGTGCTCGGCGGCCGACCCAGCCTGGGCGCCTGGGCGACCTACGGCCTCGGCAGTGAGAACGACGATCTCCCTGCCTTCGTCGTGATGCAGGACACCGACGGCCAGGTGGTGAATGGCCCGCGCAACTGGGGGGCTGGCTTCATGCCGGCCGTCTACCAGGGGGCCCGCATCAGCGGCGGCAATCCGCCGATTCCGAATCTCTTCACGCCGCAGGGCGTGGGTATGGCGAGGCAGCAGGCGAAGCTCGAACTGCTCGACACGTTCAACCGCGAATTCGCCGCGGTCGTGCCGGAGCAGTCGGAACTCGAGGCCCGCATCCGCAACTATGAACTCGCCTTCCGGATGCAGGCCGCGGCGCCGCTGGCGGTGAACCTCGACGAGGAGACGGCGGAGACGCAGCGACTCTACGGGCTCGACCAGAAGGAGACCGCGTCGTTTGGTCGCAACTGCCTGCTCGCCCGCCGGCTGGTGGAGCGGGGCGTGCGGTTCGTGCAGCTCTATCACGGCGCGGGCAGCAAGTGGGACAGCCACTCGAAGCTCGAGAAAGGCCACGCCGATCTCTGCAGGCAGATGGACCAGCCTGTTGCGGCGCTCATCAAGGACCTCCGCCGCCGCGGGCTGCTCGATTCGACACTCGTGGTCTGGGGTGGTGAGTTTGGACGGACTCCGATGAGCGAGAAGGGGGACGGACGCGACCACAATCCCACCGGCTTCACGATGTGGATGGCCGGCGGCGGAGTGCCCGGGGGGATCACGATTGGCGCGACCGACGAGGTCGGCCTGCGGGCGGTGGAGGAGCGGATGCACGTTCACGATCTGCATGCCACGATCCTGCGGCTGATGGGGCTCGACAACATGGGCCTCGTCTACACCTTCAAGGGCCGCCCCGAGCGTCCCACGCTCAACGAGGGAGAACCGAATCGCAGGCTCCTGGCCTCCTCTGCTGGAGGCGTCTGATGCAGTCATCCTGGCGATGGGGCCCGCTTCGCGCGACCCGCCGCAGAGCCATCCAGACAGGCAGCCTGTCGCTTCTGGCGGCCGCCGCTGGCAGAGTGGCCATTGGCAAAGCACCTCAAGCAGAGCGTCCGCAGCGGATCCTGCTGCGTTCGAGCTGGCAGACTGTCAACATCGGCGACATCGCCCATACGCCCGGCCTGCTCGCCACGCTGGAGCGGGAGTTGCCCGAGGTTGAGGTCACACTCTGGCCGAGCAGCCTCGCGGGGGGCGTCGAAGCGATGCTTCGTCGCCGGTTTCCCCGACTCCGGATCGCCACCGACCGCGCCGCGATCGACGCAGCCTTCGCCGACTGCGACCTCCTGCTCCACGGTTCCGGGCCGTCGCTCGTCGCCGAGAAGGACGTGGCCCGCTGGCGTGACACGACCGGCAAGCCATTCGGCGTCTACGGCATCACGCTGCCGCGAACGCAATCGACCGACACACGGCCGCAGGCCCCGGACGCTCTGGCCAGCACGATCGACCTGCTCGGCAGCGCGGCGTTTGTCTTTTTCCGCGACACTCCCTCGCTCGCGCTTGCCCGCACACTCGGCTGTCGGTGTCCGGTGATGGACTTCGGCCCAGATGGCGCCTTCGGCACCGATCTCCGCGACGACGCCCGGGCCGACGCCTTTCTCACGGCCAACGGGCTCGAGCCCGATCGATTTCTCTGCTGCATTCCCCGCCTGCGGTATACGCCCTACTGGTCGATCCCGGAGAAGAAGCGGCCGTTCGATCCGATCAAGCACGCGCGAAACGAGGCGATGCGGGAGCACGACCACGCACCACTGCGGGAGGCGATCACCCGCGTCGTCAGGGAGACGGCGCTCAAGGTGCTCGTCTGCCCCGAGGACCAAACGCAGATGGCCGTCGGCCGGGAGCGGCTCGTCGAAAGGCTCCCCGACGACGTCCGGCGCGGGGTCGTCTGGCGGCCCGACTACTGGCTCACGGATGAGGCGGCCTCGACCTACCGAAAAAGTGCGGGCCTGTTTGGCAATGAGATGCACTCGCCAATCATCTGCATCGGCAACGGCGTGCCGGCGATCGTCTGCCGGTTCACCGAACAGACGAGCAAGGGGCTGATGTGGCGGGACATCGGCCTCGGGGATTGGCTCTTCGATCTCGATGACGAGAACGACGTTCGCCGCATACCGGACGCGGTGGTGGAGATGGCGAAAAACCCGGTCGCATCGCGGCAATTGGCGGCCAAGGCTCGGCTTTTCGTGTTGGAGCGGCAGCAGGCGGCGATGCAAACCATCGCGAAGGTGCTGGCTGATGAGGATGCTCGTCGTCAGAATGAAGCGGTCAACAAACCGGGCACGGAAGCATCATGACCACGACTCCGCATCACCTCAGTCTCGGCCTTGCGATCTGGTTGTTCGCGGCGGCGGCATGCGTCGGCGACGATGCCGACCGTGAGAAACGGGGCGCCGCCGTGACGCAGACGCCGGGGCTCGTCGCCTTCTGGGATTTTGTTGCCAGAGAGCCGGGCGGGGATCACCGCTTTGTGGCCCACGTGCCGGCGGGCTCACCGACCGACTATCCGCTCGATGCCGGGAACTACGTGCGGGATTTCTGGGGCGAAGGGCGGGAGGCGACCTATGCCGACTTTCCGCTCCTGGGCCGGGGGCCGTTCGGCGAGGCGATCCGGATCCGCAAGGAGGACGACCCGACCTTCCGGCCGCTGCTCTTCGTGCCACGGTCGAGGCTCCATGACACGCCACTCGACATCAAGGGGGCGGGCAAGTCGGTCACCGTTGTCGTCTGGGCGGTTCGTGAGAGCGGCAACCATGCCCTTGCCGGCATCTGGCACGAGGGGACCGATCTCCAGCAGGATTCGACCAAGGGGATCAAGAGGGCGGAGCGGGGCCAGCGGCAGTACGCCCTCTTCGCCGGGCTCAACAAGGAGGGGTCAGCCTGCGGCCATGTTTCAGAAAATGGCGCAAGCTCTTTTCTGAATCGTTACGCCCTCCACAAGTGCAACTCCGCCGAAGTCGCGGCCGCGGTGCCGGCCGACGCCGAACAGGCGGCACTTGATGCCGGCTGGCACTGCTTTGCGATGACGTTCGACCACGAGCGAAACGAGCTCACGGGCTGGCTCGACGGGAAGGCCGGCGATCGCTGGCTCGATGCGCCACAGAACGACAAGTTGCTGTCGTTCGCCGCCAACGCCTGGTTGCAGGGCCGGCTCCGGCGGCAGGAGGGAATGCAGGACGGCGAAGACGCGGCCTTCCCCGAGTCGCAGTTCTACACGCCACCCGAGGATGAGCCGGTGGCCGTCAACGTCGTGAGCCAGACCGACGACGAGCGGGTGGAACTGCGGGAGTATCCGTTCACGAAACTGCGGGTGACGCTGCGGCGGTCGCCTGCGGGCGAGTGGGCTGAAGCCGACTGCCAACTGGCGTCGCTGCGTCTCAACCCCTGGTGGTATCCCCACGACATCTACACACCTGCCGATGCCACAAGCGGTGGCCCATTTACGATCGGCCGGGTGATCCACTCGAGCCGTGGTATCGGTTTCACCGGCTGGATCGGCGGCGTGGCCGTCTTTGATCGGCCGCTCTCCGCCGCCGAACTCCGCACGCTCTCCGGAATCACGGCCGTTGCCACCGTGCCGGACAGGCCAGTTCCCTCGAAGCCGGTTCCATCAGAGACCGCTCCATCGAAGACAGTGACCGCCGAGATCTGTGAGCAGGGCCTTGCCGACAAGGACGCCTGGCCGGCCGAGCCCCCAGCGGCAACGGAATCGTTTGCGTTGCCCGCCTTCGGCCTGGACGAGCTTCCCGCGAAGTATGTGGACGACGGAATTCGCGGCGAGCGGCCGAGCCCGTCGCTCCTGCGGATGAAGGCCACGATCGACATGCCTGCGGGCGTTCACCGCTTTCTGATCCGCTGCCGGAGCGGCTCGCGTCTGACGATTGGCGGAAAGGTCGTCGCCAAAACCCCCTTCGCGCCGAAGAATGGCGGCGACGGATCCCAGCACGACACCGAGCGGCTGAAGGCCTTCGATCCGGGGCCAGGGTATCGCTTTGCTCCAGGCGGAGAGTATGAGGCCGTCGCCGAACAAGAGACGGCGGCCGGGCCGGTGGACGTGGTCTTCGAGGCCTTCGTCGGGGGCCGCGCGGGAAACAACCCGCGCCGGGTCGAGCTGGGCGAAACGGTCGTGGCCTTGAGTCCGGCGGGATCCGATGCGTGGACCCTGCTGGCGGCAGACGGGGCGGTGATCCCCTACACAGACGCCGCCTGGGAGGCCTATCGTTCCCGACGCGTCGCCGAAATGGCCGAACTCAACAGGATCGTCCGGGCCCGGCTGCGAGAGGCTGACGACTCTTGGACGAAGCGGCACGAATCCGCTCTGGCATGGCTGGCAGCGACGCCAGAGGTGACGGCACCCCACCTGCCACCGGCCGAACTGCCTCCCAACGCCGACATTCGCACGCCAATCGATGCCTTCATCGTGGACCGTTTTGTGAAGGCGATCGGGGAGACCGGCCAGAAGACGCACGGCACGATCGACTTCTTCCGCGATATCCAGCCCCTCCTCGAGAGCCGCTGCCTGGAGTGCCATCGCGGTCCGCGGGCCAAGGGGGGACTGCGTCTCGACGATCCAACGGCCGCGATCGCCGGGGGCGACAGCGGCCCAGCGATCCTGCCCGGTAATGCAACTGGCAGCGAACTCCTGCGACGGGTGCAGGCGGAGGACGGCGACGAACGGATGCCCCCGACCGGCGAACGGCTGACGCCGGCTCAGACAGAGCTTCTCGCCAGCTGGATCAAGGAGGGGGCGGAATGGCCCGCCATCCGAGTCGTGCGGCGGGATCTCACTCCGCCGGTCGATGACCTCGGCTTCATCCGCCGCGTGATGCTCGACACCGTGGGGCTGCCGCCGACCGACGCCGAGGCCCGCAGCTTCGCCGCCGACACCGCGGCCGACAAGCGGGCCCGACTCATCGATCGACTGCTCGACGACGACCGCTGGGCCGACCACTGGATGCCGCTCTGGCAGGACCTGCTCGCCGAGAATCCCAATATCCTTAACCCCACGCTCAACAACACCGGCCCCTTCCGCAGATGGCTGCACGATGCCCTGCTCGACGACCTTCCGCTCGACCGGATGGTGACGCAACTCATCCTCCAGCAGGGAAGCGTGATTGCGGGCGGGCCCGCCGGCTTCGGCATGGCCTCGCAGAACGATGTCCCCTATGCCACGAAGGGCACGATCATCACCGCCGCCTTCCTCGGCATCGACACGAAGTGTGCCCGCTGCCACGACTCGCCAGCAGGCTTCGCCAAGCAGCAGCAGCTCTTCGAGATTGGAGCGATGCTCGCTGGCAGGCCGCTCAAGGTGCCCAAGACAAGCAGTGTGGATCCCGCAAAGCTTCATGCTGGAGGTCGCACGCCGCTGATCGAGGTGACCCTCTCGCCGGGCACGACCGTGCAGCCGGAGTGGCCGTTCGCGATGCTCGGCGGAACGACATCGCAGCCCGCTCCAGCGCACAAGCCTCACGACGAACACCAGCAGCCCGCCGCGACCGCCAGTCGGCCCCCATCCGATGCCGATCTCGCCGACCAGTCGGCTGCACCACCACCAGAGGCATCAAAGCAGAAGGCGGACGACAAGCCTGCGGAGCCGCCGGTCAACATGGCGACCCGCGAGCGGCTTGCCGAGTTGCTCACGGCGCCGGAGAACGAACGGTTCGCGCAGGTGGCGGCCAACCGGATCTGGGCCCGGTTCATGGGACGTGGAATCGTCGAGCCGCTCGACGACTGGGAGAAGGGCAGGCCGACCCATCCGGATCTGCTGCGGTTCCTGGGCCGCGAGTTCGTCCGCTCCGGCTACCGGGTCAAGCACATGGCCCGGATGATCCTCAATTCCGCGGCCTATCAGCGGGCGGTCGACTCGGCCCTGACGGCACCCGATCCGCTCTTCACGGCTGCCGAGCCGCGGCGGCTGTCGGCGGAGCAGGTGGTCGATTCACTGACCGCGGCGACCGGCAAGCGGGTGGTGCTCGAACGGGTCTGTCTCGATCTCAATGGGCGTCGTGAGGTTGCCAACGCCATCGATCTCGGTATGCCGGGCCGCGCCTGGATGCTCGCCTCGCTCTCCAATGAGAGGGATCGGCCCAGTCTGGCTCTGCCCCGACTGCAGGCCGTGGCCGACGTGCTGACAGCGTTTGGCTGGCGGGGTGCCCGGCAGGATCCGACGAGTGTCCGCGATACCGCGGCCAACGCCCTGCAGCCTGCCATTCTCGCAAACGGCGTGCTGACGAACTGGCTCGTCAGGCTCAGCGACGATCACCCACTCGCCTCAGTGGCGATCGAGGCTTCCTCCGCGGAGCAACTCGTCGAGGATCTCTTCATGCGGATTCTCACGCGGCCGCCGACCGCCGCCGAGCTGGCTCTCCATACCACGCACCTGCAGAGCGGATTCGAGCGGCGGGTGATTGCCGCCGCCGGCCCGCGGCCCCGGGAACATGCACCGCCCCCGTTCGTCACCTGGACAAATCACCTCCAGGCAGAAGCCGGTCCGCTCAAGGAGTCGATGCGGGCGGCGGCGGAGGCGGGGGACCCGCCGACGCTGCGGCTCGACGCCGAGTGGCGGCAGCGCTGCGAGGATCTGATCTGGACGCTCATCAACGCCCCGGAGATGCTCTTTAGACCATGAGCCAGACAACCCGATCGACCCACACCGCCAGCCGCCTGATCGGTTCGGCGGCCCACGTTGACCGCCGCAGCTTCCTCGGCACCACGCTGGGAACGACCCTGGGAACGACCTTGGCCACGCTCGCGCCGTCGCTTGCCCGTGGCACCGAACCAGCTCCATCGCCACTCGGCAAGGCAGAGCACTGCATCATGATCTGGCTGGGCGGTGGCATGTCCCAGGTTGACACGTTCGACCCGAAGCCGCTCGGCGATCCGAAGGCGAAGCCGTCCCGCTCCGGGAGCGCCTACGCCGCGATCGACACGGCCGTGCCGGGAGTGCAGGTCACTGAGCACCTCGCACGCACCGCCCGGCTGATGGACCGGATCACGGCCGTCCGCACGGTGAACCATCGCGTGGTGGACGAGCACGCCTTCGCCACGAACCTCGTTCACACCGGCCGCATGATCAGCGGCAGCACGGTCTATCCATCGATCGGGAGCATCGTGGCGCACAGCCGCGGCGCGGTTGATCCGTCGGTGCCTGCCTACATGCTCATCGGCTATCCCAACGTCAGCCGCGGCCCCGGATTCTTGGGCGCCAAGGCAGGCTTCGTCTATCTGGTGGACACGAGCGCCGGACCAGCGGGGTTCACCAGGCCCACTGACGTTTCCGAAGATCGGGCGGCACGACGACAGCGGCTGCTCGACCCTCTGCAGCAGCGGGTTTCCGTCGGCGCGACGCAGTCAGAGTATCTCCAGGCGCAGGCCGACGCTCTCCGTCTGGCAGGCCCCGGCTTCATGCGTCATTTCGAGCTCGATCGAGAGCCTGGCTCGCTGAGAGACGCTTATGGCGGTGAGTTTGGCCAGCGGTGCCTGCTCGCACGGAGGCTCGTGCAGTCTGGCGTGCGGTTCATCGAGGTTTCGCACAACCTCACTTTCGTCAACGGCACCGGCTGGGACACCCACAACGACGGCCAGCTGAACCAGCACCTGCTGATCCGCGACCTCGACCAGGCGCTCTCGGCGCTCGTGACAGACCTCGAGGAGAAAGACCTGCTCGACCGCACGCTCGTCGTCGTGGCCACAGAGTTTGGCCGCCCCTCGGCCTTCGACTCCGGCGGCGGTCGCGGCCATCAGGGGACCGCGTTTTCGCTGGTGCTCGCGGGCGGCGGGCTCGCCCACTCAGGTGCCTACGGCGTGACCGACGACGAGAGCAAGACGCCGGTCGAGCATGCGGTGAGTGTGCCCGATTTCCACGCCACGGTTCTGGCGACGCTTGGCATCCCTCCGCACACCGAACTGCTCGACGGCGCCCGGCCCGTGCCGGTGACCGACGGCGGTGTGCCGATCGCAAAGCTCCTCGGCTGAGCCGCGGAGACTCCCAAGCAGGCGGTCCGTGTGGAACGGATGACGGCGCGGCTCTTCGAACGGCGGCGTCGCGCCACACCTCGCGGCATCCCCCAACGAGCTGGCCCGTAGCCCCGACGGCCGCTTTTTCTTCCGCCAGCAGTTGACGCTTATGCTATACGTCTGTATAGTACTCGCGACACAAGCATCCGCATGCTCTGGAGGACTTCGCCATGCTCGCACGACTACAGACTTTTTCACTGCTGGGAATCGACGCGTTGCCCGTGGACGTGGAGGTCGACGTCTCGACCGGTGCCCTGCCCTCGACCGTACTCGTGGGCCTGCCCGATCCCGCCATCCGCGAGAGCACCCACCGCGTCGCGCGGGCGATGGTCAACTCCGGCTTCAACCGGCCCAACGACCGGA
>CANHYS010000013.1 GCA_947464585.1 Planctomycetaceae bacterium
GATCAGATCGCCAGCATGGCAGTCCTGGCAGTATTGCCTGACCAGCGGCACGACCCGGCCGTGCGCAGCCGAAAGAGCGTCGCCCGCCGCCGACTCCGCCCCGAGAAGCGGCCCGGCCGCGATGCACGGCACGACCGCAACGATCGCGGTCCAAACCGTCTGTTTCAGCGATCGATTCATGGCATGTGCCATCGCCTCGCCCTCTATGACGACTGTCGACATCAAGGATGGTACCAGCCCACGAAATCGACGTCAACGCGGGGGACTGCGTTCCAATCCGAGCCCGACGCGCGAGCGAGGGAATCCGCCGAACACTCCTGGCGGCATCCCCTTTTCAGCGCTCGTCGGTCACGCGGCGCCGGCCGTGTTGAGTGGCTCGAGTGCCGTCACGTGGAGCGTGGCGACCAGTTGCAACCGTGTCGGGATGCCGTCGGCATCCGGCAGGGCCACGACGATTTCCGTCTTCGTGACGATCGCCATCTCGGGATGGCGGACCTCGTAGCTCTCGCCGCTGGAGGTAACGATACGAAACGGCTGAAACGGGCGGGCGTTGAGCCGCAGACGAATTGTTTCGAACGACACAGGCACCTCCTTCGAACACACGCGACGAGATACAGATGTTCACATGCTTTTAGTGTGTGTCGATGCCCTGGCGATGTCAAGCCGTTCGTCAGGCCAGGAAGTTCATGAAGGGTCTCGCTATCGGGGAGCCTCGACCGCCGGCCAGTCATCACTTCGGAACGGGGATGCGGGCAAGCCGTCGACGTTGGCGAGGTTGCACCGCGGGGCGTTTGCCCAGCCATACCGCACCGCCACCGGCCGCGGAACGCGGGGGCTCGAGACAACGACCGTGTCTCCAACGATCCGCGCCTCGGCCTCGACCCACAACCGGTCTTCGCCGGCGACCGCGAATCCCACGAGCCGGTCGTCGGGCAGCGGCTCGAGATGGGCCGGCAGCCAGGGGGCGCGGCCCACGGCGAGCCCGCCCCCGGTCTCCGTGAATCGGATGCGAGCCACGCCGTCGGCGAACTCCGCGTGGCGATAGAGCGGGCCGGAGGCGATGACGTCTTCGCCATACGCCACCTTCCGCGCCGCGAGCGCGAGCCGCATGCCGATCTCGCACTTGGCCGGTGGATGCACGTCGCGCGGATCGCCTACGTCGATCGCCACGGCCATCGCCGTCCGCGGCACGCCGAGGGAGAGCAGCTGCGCCTCCCGCAGCCACGCCCAGGCCGGCTCGGTCTGTTGCTTCATCGTCTCGGACTCGAAACCCGGCAGCTGCACGAAGAGAAACGGAAACTCGTCGCCCCACAGGCCGCGCCAGTCGGCGATCAGCCGCGGCAGGAGCGTGCGGTATTCGAGCCCCGCGCCGCCGTTGCCCTCTCCCTGATACCAGATCACGCCGCGGATGGCGTACGGAGCCAACGGTGCGATCATCGCGTTGTAGGTGATCGTGGCCGCGCCCGGCCGCCTCGACGGGCTGGGGGTGCCGGTGGGGTCGGGGTTTTGCGGCTCAGGCACGGCTGTCTGCGGCGGCGGTCCCGGATCCTGGCCGGCCGCCCGGGCTGCGTCGTGGGCCCGCTTGGCGGCGACATACGCCGGGATGATCTCGCTGTGCCAGCGGGCAATATCGGCGGCATACTGCCGGCCGATCTCTGGCTGTTGCTCGAGTTCACGATGCCTCGCCAGGGCCTTCTCGTACGCCGCGACGGAGTGGGAAAACGGCGGCTCCTGCTGCAGGGCATCGATGCTCATCCACGTTTCCGCCCTCGTGCCCCCCCAGCCGGCCTGGATCACGGCCACCGGGCAGCCAAGCTGCTTGCGAAGATCGCGGGCGAAGCAATACGCCACCGCCGACCAGCCTCGCTTGTTCTCCGAAGCGCTGCGTTCCCAGGTGCCGGCCACGTCGGCCTCCGGGAGGGCGGCGGTCCGGTGCTCCACCTTGAAGAACCGCAGCTGCGGATCCTCGGCGGCCGCGATCGCGGCCGCGCCTCCCACCGCATGCGAAAGTCCATACTCCATGTTCGACTGCCCGGAGGCGAGCCACACCTCGCCAACGAGCACTTCGCGGATTGTCACGGAGCCGTTCGCGCGAACGCAAAGGTCTCGCGGTTCGGCACTGACCGCCATCGGGTCGAGTGTTACCTGCCACCGGCCGTCGGCATCGGCGCGGGCGGCCTTCTCCTGCCCGCCGAACGAGACGACGACCTCCGCGCCCGGGTCAGCCCAGCCCCAGATCGGCACGGGCCGGTCGCGTTGGAGCACCGCATGGTCGCCGAAGATCGTGGCCAGCCGAAGGTCGGCGGCGGCAGAGAGCGACGTGCCTCCGTGCACGGCGGCAAGCAGGAACGCGACGACGATCGACACGTGTGTCCGAGAGAAGTGCATCACGGAGATGGGGAAAATTGGGGACGGGAGCGAATTCAATTCCTTACCCTCGTATCAATCGCAGCGAAAATCGCTCCCGTCCCCATTTTGCCCGGCACATTGATTGTCGACGGTCACTCGCCGATGACGCGCACGGTGGTCAGAGACTTGATGAAGCTGTGATCGTCCCACTTCCAGACGACCTTCTTGTCGCGGGTGACCTCGAAGGCATGAGCGGCCTTGCCTTCCTGACCGCGGATGAAATTGCCGACGAGAAGGTTGCCGTTTGTGAGCTGTTGCACGCTCGAGACCCAGGTGATGTTGAGTTCCGGGGCGTCCGCGGCAGTGAACTCCCAGGCGATCTGCTTGTCGGGTGTCACCTCGATGATCCGTTTCTGGGTGCCGCAACAAATGAGCGTGTTCCCATTGGCAAGCCGCTGGGCCTCGCCGGTGTTCGTGACCCCGGTGTATTCCCGCACCACGGTGCCACTCGGGTCTACCTCGCGTACCGCCCCCTCTCCCTCGTGCGCCGCAAGGATATTGCCATTCGCGAGCTTGTGGACGTTGCGCACCTGAAGATGAAAGCCCTTCACGTTCGTTGTCAGCGGCGTGATGTGAACGATTTCCCCTTGCGGATTCACCTCCACGGCCTGGCACGGATCCTGCTCGGCGACCAGCGTGTTGCCGTTGGCAAGACGCTCGCAACCGAACACCTGATGGGATTTGCTGACGAAGTCGAATACCGTTTCACCCCGGGAGGTGATCTCGCGCACGCCGGTGGGAGTGCCGCCATAGCCGAACAGAATGTTGCCGTTGGGCAAGACCTGGAAAATCACCGTGGTGCTCGGCGGCTTGAACTCCCAGACCATTTTGCCGTCGGCATCGAGTTCGACAAAGCGGTTGGGGCCCTTGCCATACTCGGTGAAGAGCAGCCGATGCTTGATCGCAGCATCGGCGGCGAATGCCGGCAGCGACACGCACATGACAAGAGCGAGGACGCCGAAACAGATGAGGTCTCGGCGGCGATGTGTTGATGTGGTGTTCATGGTTGATTCAGGAGGCTGTGATCCGTGTGAGAGCCGCTCGTCACGCAATGAATCCGGTCGCACAATCCCATCCCGTTATTTCGCGTGCCAGGAGTGGACCTGCCCGGCCGAATCGCCGGCCATCACCGTCGTGCCGTCTGAAGAGATCGCGACGCGGGTGGGAATCACGCGCACCCGCGGTGGCGCGGAGCCTGCGGGTGCGTCATCGGGCAGGGGAAACGCCTTGATCTCGTTCCCTTCCGCATTCCAGATCTTCACCGTGCGGTCGCGGCCACAGGTGGCGAGTTCGCCTCCGGGGCCGAAACTGCAGTCGAGCACGCCGTTGGCCACCTTCCCGTAGGTGCCGGACGGCTTCAGGGGCGGGTGGGCATCGGCTTTGATCACCACCGGAAAGCCGTCTATGACGTCCCACCAGACAACGTTGCCGTCCTCGCCGCAGGAGGCCAAAACACTACTGTCAGTCCGCCAGGCCAAGGCGCGGATCGAGTTCTTGTGTTCCGCCAGCGGCAGCACCACGCCGCCGTTGGCGGCTTCCCAAAGGTGGATGTTGCCGATCCGATCGCCCGTCACGAGGTATTTGCCGTTGGGCGAGAAGGCGACCGATGTGACCCAGTCGGTGTGCTTGTCGAGTGTGTAGAGGAGCTTGCCGTTTTCCGTCGAATAGACCTTCACGAGCCGCGATGTGCAGCCCAGGGCGACCATCCGCTCGTCCGGAGAGAGGTCGGCCGACTGCACGGCATCCGGCTCCTGCCCCACCGCCGCAAGCCGCTTGCCGGTGACCACGTCATACACCGCTGCCATTCCCGTCTCCACCGGCAGCCCCCCGGCGGCCAGCAACCGGCGGCCCGACCGGCTGAACCGCAGGGCCAGCAGCTCTCCCTCAGCGAACGGCAGCGTGCCGAGCGACTGCCGCGTGCGTGGGTCGACGAGTTCGATCACGCCGTACCCGCTCACCGCGGCGACCTCCGCCCGCGGACTCGCCGCCAACGCCGTCACCGGAAACGGCCGCTGGATCGCCGGCCGCTCCACGGCAGAGAGCCCTTGCGGCAGCGGCGGCGGACCGGCATCCCCAGCCAGTTCGACAGGGGCAGGCTTGAAGCCGAGTGTGCGCATTGCCACGGCACTCGAGCCGGCGTTTTCCCGCAGGCCTGTGTCGATCCACTTCTTGATCAGGGCAATCGCCTCGGCCGGCAGTGGATCGGCGTCGGGCGGCATGCGCGCCGCGGGATCGGCATCGGTGACCACTTCATAGAGGCGGCTCCCGCTCGAGCGGCCGGCTTCCACCACCTTTCCGCCGCTGCCTCCCTTCATGAGCGAACCATACGAAGTGAAATTGAGCCCCGACTCCTGCTTCCCCTCGCCGTGACACTGCGCGCAGTTTTTGCGGAGGATCACCGCCACGTGGTCTTCGAACGTGATCGGTGGACCGGTCTCCTCGCCGCGGGTCGCCACGCAGGCCATGCAGGCCACCCAGGTCAGGCAGGCAATGCGGATCGGGAGCGAACGGGAACGCCGGCAGGCGCCACGCGGGAATCGCATCGGGAGGGCCCTCGCGGGTGTGGGGATGGATGACAGACGCGGTCAGTGGCTGAAGAGGAACTCGGTCGAGTTGAGGAGACTCCAGAAGATGTCTTCGTAGGCGGCCGAGTCCTTGGGCTTGTCGCCGACGAGCGCGATCATCGCGGCCATCTCTTCGCTGTCGGGCTTCCGAGCCAGCGTGCGGATGAAGAGCTCCTCGACGACGTCCTCGGGCGTCGACTTCGTCTCCACGAGCTTTTTGACCACGCCGCCGTCCACGAGCCGATCGCGGACGGTATCGCCGACGATCAGGTGGAGGGCCTGGGCGAGCGTCGGCTCGCGCTTCGTCTCCGCCGCGGCCACGCTCTCGCGCTTGGCATGCCCGAAGCTGTGGAAGAATTCCTGGCTGCTCTTCGCCCCGGCTGCCGTACCGCCGGCGTTCCGCGGGTGGAAGGCGACGGCCCGCGTGCCAGGGGGAAAGTTGGCGAGTTCACCTGGTTTTCCCGTGACGTCGGCGATCGCGTCGAGGAGCACGTCGGCCCGTAGCCGGCGCAGGTGCCCGTGGGAAAACTGCCGGGTGTCGAGGGCGTTCGATGCGTTCGGTTGGCTCGAAAGCTGGTAAACCCGGGAGGAACAGATGTCGCGAACAAGCCCGCGGAGGTCGAACTTCAATTCCGCGAGCCGCTCTCCGAGGGCCTCGAAGAGAGGTGCGTTGGCAGGCGGGTTGCTTACCCGCACGTCGTCGACCGGTTCGACAACGCCGCGGCCCATCAGCTGAGCCCAGATCCGGTTGGCGAGGTTCTCGCGAAAGAGCTTGTTCTCCGGCGCGGTGAGCCAGGCGGCGAGTGCCTTTCGCGGGTCGGTGCCGGAGGGAACCGGCTCCGTGCCGCCGAGCACGCGGGCGGGCATCGGCCGCTCATCTACGAGGTGCTTGGCGGGGTCGGCGGTGAGATCGAAAAAGATTCGGCGTTCCCGCGGCTCGATGCCGTTGATCCGCTTGACGCCGGTGAAGAAGCTGACGAGGGAGTAGTAATCGTCCATCGTCCAGCGATCGAACGGATGGTTGTGGCACTCGGCGCACTGGATCTGCACGCCAAGCAGCAGTTGGGAGAAGTCGGCCGCGAGGGGCTTCGGGTCGACGTTCCATTTATTCACCATCATGGTGTAGAAGTTGGGCGGCCCTGCGGAGATGTTGCTGCCGGAAGCGGACACCATCTCGGCCACGAATTCGTTGAGCGGTCGGCCCGACTTCATCTGCCTGCGGATCCAATCCTGAAAGACGTCGGACGATTTCGGCAGCATGGCATTGGGAGCGAACGTGGAGCCCTTGTTTCGCATGTGCTCGCTCCAGATCGTCGTCCACAGCTCCACGAAGCCGTCGCTCTGGAGCAGTTCATCGATCTTGCGTGTCCGCTTGTCGGAGGCGGTGTCGGCCATGAATGCCCGGTATTCCTCGACGGTGGGCAGACGGGCGGCGAGGTCGATCGTGACGCGGCGGAGGAAGGTTTCGTCGTCGCAGAGGTCGGAGGGAGCGATCCGCAACTTCTGGAGGCGGTCGAAGACGAGCGTGTCGATGAAATTGTTGGCGGGCGGATTCGGCCAGACGAAGCCCTCGGCCTGCGGCAGGACGATCACCTCGGCGCCGACGGTGAACCGGCCGAAGCGGGCGAAGACATTGGTGTCGCCGGAGCCCTTGGATGTGACGCGGCCGTCGGCGTCGATGTCGGCCACGCTGGGGTTATTCGAGAAGAACCGGGCCAGCCAGGTGACGTCGCGTTTCGACCCGTCGGTGTAGGACGCCGTCACCGCCAGTGGCTCCGTGGAGCCCGCCTTGTCGAAGACGAAAGACTTTCGTGACAGGACCACGTCGACCATGTCCGGCACCGCGCCGTCGTCGTCCGGGGCACCGGCAGCGATCCAGTCGCGGAGCGTCTTGTAGAAGCCGCTCTCAGGCGTGAAAAGCTTGCCGCCGGTGTGTGGCACGGCGGCGATCGCCTTGAGCAACAACAGGCTCTTTTCCGGCACGGACGTGTTGACCCTTCGGCCCGGGAGCTGTTCGACGATCCGGGCGTAGTCGCCCTTCGGGTCGTAGCCAAAGAGCGAGAGCATGAAGCCGTCCTTGCCGCGGGCCGAGCCGTGGCAGGTGCCCGCATTGCATCCGGCCCGGAAGAAGATCGGCATCACATCGCGGCGAAAGCTCGGCACCTCGGGAGTGGTCGCGACCGCAGGAGCAGTGCCTTCGGCACCGGTTGCCGGGTTGCTTCCCAGCAAGAGGACCAGCACGAGGACCAGCACGAGGGCCAGCGGAAGGGCCCGCAGGAATGGGAGGAGGACGCGGCGCATCGTGGGTTGCCTTGTCGAGAAGATGGAAACAGCGGCGTTGTCGCCGCGCTGTTGATTCATGATGTCAGGGCCGCGGATCGACCCGCAACACGCCCTGACCGCTTTTCTGCTTGATCTGCTGTCCGGCCTGGGTCACGGTAAGCTCGCAGACGATGTCCTTCGTGAACCCGATCAGGGCGTCGTCAGTGGCTTCGATGTCGAAGGCGATCTCCTGCGTCTCGCGGGTGATCGAGGGCAAGGGCTCGTGCACCTCCACGCCCTTGGGCATGCCTACAAGCCGGACCGGCGCCGTGCCTTCGAAGGGCGTCTTGTGCGTCAGCTTCCAGGTCATCTTCTTCCGCTCGCCCCGCCGCACGCTGTCGGGCTCGGTGGCAAACTGAACAAATGCGTCGGCTCTGACCAGCTGAACGATCTTGGAAGACACCCGGATCTGGCCGTCACCGGTCCTTCCCTGTTCGCCGCGATCTTTCGTGTAGGCGGTGACGACCAGCGGGATGGGCCCGAGCGGCGCTGTCTGATCGGCGGACAGCTGCAAGACACCCTGCGTTTCCCCCGGGCCAATCACCGCCTGCGGCGGCACGCCGATGCCGGCCGGCTTCCAATCGCTCTGAAAACCGACCGATCCGTCGAAGCCGTCATGCCGCACGAGCCGCACCGGAATCGCCAGTTCACCTCCACGGACGATCGGCGCCGGCGGCTCGTCGATCTCGATCGAAAATGGCGGCTTCTCCAGCACCGCGAGCATGAACCGGTCGAGCCGCACGGTCTTCCAGGCGTCGCCCCCCGGCTTGTTGTTGAAGGGAAGGTTTTGGTGCATGGAGCTGACGAGCGTCTTTGTCGGATCGATCGGCCGCAGCGTGAGCTTGATGACGGCAGCAGCGAGCGGCGCGTCGGCGGTCGCCTCGAACTGGATCGGCCACTGTGCGGCCCCGGCCGGCACGCGGTTTGGCAGGAGCGTGACACCGGCGGGCAGGCCCTCGGCCACGATCTCGGCCTCACCCTTGAATGTGTTGCCCTGGCTGGGCATGAGATTGATATTCACCGTCCATCGGTCGCCCCGTGGGATGGCCAGGCTCGCCCACTTGGGTGCCTCCCACCAGTAGAGCGTCCACGGCAGCACGAGTTGCATGCCGTCGCGGGCCGGCTCGACCTCGATCCGGTAGACGGCCGTCGCCGATCCGCCGCCGACCAGATCCGACATCGCGATCAGATGCTCGCCGTCGACCTTCGGCTCCCAGATCACCGAAGGATCGATCGCCTCGGGCAGCACCGACCCGCCGTAGGCGGAGATGCCGAAGGTGTCGCGTTCCTCGCGATCGGAGGAAAACTTCACAAGCGGCTTGGCAGCCGGCTGTCCCTCCACCGATGGCGGCGTGATCTCAATCCGCGGCTGCAGCGCCGATCCGACCGCTCCGGCAAAAACCCGCACCCGGTAGCGGTCCCCCTTCTTCACAGTCAGGCGAAACCGGTCGACGTCGCCAGGCTCCGCGATGATCCCGTTGAGCGCGGCCGGCAGGGAGGCCACGGCCGTCTCCTCGGCGGCGGCGTTTTCGAGCAGGTTGGGCATCTCGCTCGACCGCAGGAGCATCGGCGTGGGCCAGTCGCTCGCATGGCCGAACGTGCCCGGCTCCTTGGGAAGAACCACCGTCTCCGTAAACTCGCCGAGCGGATCGCCCAGAAACCTGATCGGCACGGCCTGGCCCGCGGGCCCGCCGGGGGGATACGCCGCCAGCGGCCGTCGCCAGTTGCCGATGTGAACCACGTAGGGCGCCGCCAGGTTTGTCAACGTGGACCGCTGCACTTCCACGAACACAAACGGCCCGGCCGGGCCGTCGGCAAGCGGCGGCAGGTCACTCGGCAAGCGGAACGACACGAACGGATCCTGCACATGCAGCGGGTTGTCGTCATTGATGGCAAGCTCCCGTCCGGCCGCATCCAGCACCCGCAGTTTGAGGTCATAGCCCGAGTCTTCCCCGTGGCCGTGGGTGAAGTCGCTGATCCTCACGCTATCGACCTGCGCCGTGAATCGCTCGCCAGGCTTGACGGGCACCCTGTAGATGTCGATGTCGCCGATGGGGCGGCCATCCATCATGCCGTGCACCGACACGTTGCTTTCCACCGACATGGCCGATGAGAGGCTGTCGTTGTCCTTTATGCCGCGTTCCTTGACGGCCTCCACCTCGCTGACGACCGGAAAGGGCGTGACGTTGAACGTGGCCGCCATCGAGAGCTGCGTCAGCGACCGCACGCGAAACACGTGCTCACCCACGGGGCAGTCGGGGGCGATCTCAAACATGCACTTCAGTTTCGGCCAATGCGGCACGGGCTTCTCTGGCGGCTTGCCGATCGGTTCGATCGACACCACGCGGATACCGGGGCGGTAGAAGACGATCTCCTGGGCGTCGAGGAGATACGAGCCACTGATCGTCACCTCGACGGTCGTGCCGCGCTGGCCGATCCGCGGCCGCACCCAGTCGATGGTGTTCCAATTTCCGGCCTGCGCGGGCGCCGCCGCGGCCAGCCACGCGCCGAAGCCGAGACAGACGGAGAGCGCGGTCCAAACGTGAAACCGAGTGGTGCGAAGCATCGCGTAGCTCCTGGAAAAATCGTCACTCGGCCGCCGCTGCGGGCCCGATCAGGCGAGGATGCCCTTCACGAGCACGCCATCCTTGATGATCTCGATCGGCCGGGTGCCGAAGGCGACGAGTTCCTTGTCGGCGTCGATCCCGAGCAGGTTGTAGACGGTGTATTGCAGGTGCTCGAGCGGCACCGCTTCGCGGGCCGGTTCGCCACCGACCGGGTCGCTCGCCCCGTAGATCACGCCGCCGGCGATGCCGCCACCGGCCATGAGCATCGAGTAGCAGCGGGCCCAGTGGTCGCGGCCGCTGTTGGAATTCACCTTCGGCGTGCGGCCGAACTCGCTGGTCACCCAGACGAGCGTCGTCTCGAGCATCCCGCGTTGGGCAAGGTCGGTGATGAGCCCCGCGATCGCGTGGTCGAGCGGGGCCATTTGGTCGTCGCAGTTATTTTTGACGTCGACGTGCGAATCCCAGCCGCCGTAGCTGACCGTCACGAACCGTGTGCCCGCCTCGACGAGCCGCCGGGCAAGGATCAGCCGCTCGGCGAGGCCCTTGGGGTGATATTTGCCGTCGGGCCCCTTCACCTTGCCGGTCACCTCGCTGCCGTAGAGTTTGAACGACTCCTCCGGCTCACCCTCGAAGCCGAAGGCCTTCTGCGCCTGGTCGGAGGTGAGCAGGCCGTAGGCGTTTTGGTAGAAGCCGTCCATCGTGTCGAGCGTCGATGGATCGGCCTCGAGCCGGCGGATTTTCCGCTGGATCACGTCGCGGGCCTTCTGTCGCCGATCGAAGCGATCGAGCGCGAGACCGGAGGGAAGCGAGAGGTCGCGAACCTGAAACGGTTTCTTGCCCGGATCGGCATTGAGCTCAAACGGACCGTAGGCGCTGCTGAGAAACCCTGTGCCCCCCACGAAGGTCTCCGTGTTGGGGATGGCTATATAGGGCGGAATGACACCGCGACCGCCGAGTTCGTGCGACACGATCGATCCCATCGGCGGGTAGTCGATCACGGCGGTGGGCGTATAGCCTTTAAAGAGGTGGTAGGTGGCCAGACCGTGGTCGGGGATCTTGCCGACGACGCTTCGAATGATCGACACGCGGTCGCAGATCTCCGCCGTCTTCGGCAGGTTCTCGCTCAGAATGTCGCCGTGCTTGGTCTTGATCACGCCGAACGAGCCGCGGTATTCGACCGGCGCCTCGGGCTTGGGATCGAACGATTCATGGTGGGGAAACCCACCGGGCAGGTTGATCTGGATCACGCTCAGCGCCTTGGCTTGGATCGCCTTGGCACCGACCGCCGAGAAGGCCGCCGTGTCGGCCTCTTTCGCCCGGGCCTCGAGCCGGAGAAAGTCGCCGAGCGACAGGCCGATCCCGCCGAGCACCCCGGCTTGGAGGACCGTGCGTCGCGATGCCGCGGCGTGAAATCCCGCGCAGCCGGAGCGGGCAGCACGCCGGGCAAAGGCATCCGACGCATCGTCCCCGAATTGATCGAACGAAGGTCCCATCGGTTCAACTCCTCGGAATATGAGGTTGGAGGGTGACGCGGCAGCGACCGGTGAGGGTCAGTGGACGCGACCGCTGAGGGAGGCAGAGACCAAAGACACCATTGTCGACAAACTACACAGCGGCCCAGCCGCGGTCAACGCAAGGCAGCAGGCGGGGCAGGTCGTGTCGGTGCAGTGACGGTGGCCATGGTCTGGCTTGTTCCTTGCTGAAAACTATTTCGGGGGGGCGTCAGGCCAGAATGGCTTTCGCCACCTCGCCGGCCACGTCGGTGAGCCGATAGTCACGGCCGGCGTGACGGTAGGTGAGCTTCTCGTGGTCGAGGCCGAGCAGGTGCAGGATCGTGGCATGGAAGTCGTGCACGTGCATCCGGTTCTCCGCCACCGCGATCCCGTAGTCGTCGGTGCTTCCATACGACATGCCGGCCTTCACGCCGCCGCCGGCCATCCAGCTCGAGAACGCCTGGTGGTGATGCTCGCGGCCCTTGTGGCCCGCCTCCGTGTGGTAGGGCGTGCGGCCAAACTCCGTCGTCCAGACGACGAGCGTTTCGTCGAGCATGCCCCGCTGCTTGAGATCAGTCACGAGCGCGGCCATCGCCTGGTCGACGTTCTTGGCCAGCGGCACGTGGTCCTGCATGTTGCCGTGAGAATCCCAGTTGCCTGACGAACCGGTGTCGATCAATTCGATGAACCGCACGCCTCGCTCGGCCATCCGCCGGGCCACGAGGCACTGCCAGCCGAAGCCGGTCGTCTGGCCGGGCTTGAGCCCGTAGAGCGCGAGCGTGCCGGCCGTCTCCTGCGACAAATCGAAAACCTCGGGCGCCTCCGACTGCATGCCGAAGGCGGTCTCGAACGACCGGATCCTCGCCTCGAGCGCGGCGTCGAGGTCACGGGCCTCGGCGTGCCGGCGGTTGACCTGGGCAAGCTGCTCCAGCTCCAGCGACTGCAGGTCGGCGGCAGCAGACCGCCGGTTCATGTTGGCAATCGGAATCGGGCCGGGCACGATGTGGGTGCCCTGGTGGCAGCCGGGCAGGAAGTCGGAGCCCCAGGTCTGCGTGCCGGCATAGGGCGCCTTCGGCGCGATCGCCACGAACGATGGCAGGTTTTGGTTCTCGGTGCCCAGCCCGTAGCTCACCCACGCGCCGATGCTTGGCCGGGCAAACGTGAATGAGCCGGTGTGGATCTCGAGCGTCGCCTCATAGTGGTTGGTGTGGTCCGACTCCATCGATCGGATCACGCAGAGGTCGTCCACGATGCTCCGCGTGTGCGGAAAGAGATCGCTCACCTGGATGCCGCTTGTGCCACCTGGCGCAAAGCCCCAGTGCGGCCCGATCAGGCTCCGCTTGAACGCGCCGGTCTTCCCCTGCCAGTTGTCGATCGTCACCTCTTTGCCATGGTCGGCGATCAGCTTCGGCTTGTGGTCGAACGATTCGACGTGCGACACGCCCCCCGTCATGTAGAGAAAGATCACCGACTTCGCCTTGGCCGGCAGATTGGTGGCGTGCGAGACGAGCGGATTCACTGCCGCCGCAGGCGACTGCCTGCCGAGCATGCCTGCCAGCGCGAGGCTGCCGAGGCCGCCAGCCGACTGACGGAGCATCTGGCGACGGGATGGAAAAAATGGTGACATGGTGATGTCCTCTCGCGGCGTGCGGGTGTGCGTGCGACCGTGGTCGGCAGGCTGCAGTCGATCAGGCTTTAGTCGATATAGAGGAATTCGTTGGAGGCGAAGAGCGTGCGGGCAAAGGCGGCCCAGGCAAGCAGTTCGTGCTGATCGGCTGGGGTGTCGGTGGCCTTGAGACCGGTGCGGTAGCGATCGACGAAACTGGGGCAGGCCGCGATCTCGGCCTCGTCGGGCCTGCGGGCCAGGGCCGTGCGGTAGGCAAGCTCGGTGCGGGCGCCGGGGTCGGACTCACTGAGCAGCCGCCGGGCGAAGGCCTGCGACTCCTCGTGCAGGAGCGGCGCATTCATCCAGAAGAGGGCCTGCGTCGGC
>CANHYS010000014.1 GCA_947464585.1 Planctomycetaceae bacterium
CTCTGCGGCGATGCCGACGCGGCCGCGACCGCCCACGCCGCTGGCAGCACGATCTTCGTCCATGAGCCGAGTCGCCGGGGCGGCGATGGCGTCGAACTGGTGATCCCGCGGTGGCGCGGTGCACGGATTGCGGTGCAGCTGTTTGCCGATGGAGATGAACGGACCGCCTCGGCCTTCGAGGCTGCCGTCGCCGATCTCGTGCTGGACACCAAGCAACAGGTGCTCGATCGGGATGGCAACCGGCTGACGCTGAAGGCCGCCCCCGGTGATGGACTGCGTGTGGAATTCCTTGCCACAAACGCGACGGTCGGCAACGCGACCGCCGGCAACGCCATCGCTGAGTCGTCGCTGTTTCGTCCGGGGGAGATCGTTCGCATGGCGGTCGATCCACTCCTGCCCAGGCGGTCGCCAGGGGCGGGCGCGGTCGAACTGCGGATGCGGCTGAGGGCCGCGGCCGAGTCCGAGCCGCTGGTCGTCCAGTCGTTGCTCCTTGCGGAAGCCGCGGCCACGGCGTCCGAGCCGCGGCTTCAGGCGTATCAGCGAGTGCAGTTCGACGTGCCACTGCCGGCTCGCGAAGGGGCTTATGACATCGAGTTGGAGGCGGTCGAGCGGGGTGGCCTGCGGTGGTCGCGGCCTCTGGCGTCGCGGACGGTGCAGGTGGTGGCGGTTGCCGACGTCGCTGCTGCACCGGCCGCAGAGAACGGAGATGCCTGGAAGGTGATCCACGAACTCGATCCTGGCAGCCCCCGCCTGCACGAGCGGCTCCGGCGTCTGCCCAGTGTCGGCATGTCGTATGTCCCGATGCCGGCCATGCCGATGCCATCGATGTCGTTGCCAAGCATGAGCATGCCCAACGTGCCCATTCCCAGTGTGCCGATGCCCAACGTGTCGCTCCCCAACGTGCCGATGCCCAAGCTGCCATCGGTGTCGTCGATGGTGCCCAAGCTGAGCGGCCTGCTGGCGGCTGGCCACTCCACCGTCGAGGTGCATCCGCTCGGGCCGATGCTGCGGCTGCCGCCGGCGCGATCGCCCGATGAACCGGCCTGGGAGGGGATCGTGATAGCCGGAGCACAGCCCGGGATGCCGCATCTGGTGGAGGTGGAGTTTCCGCTCGACCAGCGTGCCGTCATCGGCGTGAGCGTGCTGGAAACCGACGCGGCGGGCAGATCGGTCGAGGTCCGCTCCAGCGGCGGATTCGAGGTCACTCCACCGACGGCCGCCGGTGAGGCATCGGGCGTCGCGGGCAAGGCCGTCGGGCTGGGCCGGCATGGCTTCGTCTTCTGGCCGACCACCCGGCATCCGCTGCTCCTGATCGCCAATCCATCGCCTCACGGTGCGGCGGTCTTCGGACGGGTGAGGGTGTCGGCAGGGCCGCTGCGGCCGCCGGTCAAGGCTGGGAACGCCGCGGCTCGTAGTCTCGCCGCCGTTGCCGACGGTGGCCGGCGAGTGCATGCCTATCTACCGGCTCCCGACTTCTTTCAGTTTGGTGCCTTGGAGCGGCCGGCCAGCGGCTCGGGTCGGCCCTTTGCCGACTGGAAGACGTTTCTCTCCGGCGGCTCCCATGCGGCTGAATGGTTCTCGGCGCAGGGGGTCGCGGGGGCGATGGTGGTCGTCTATCGCGACGGCGCCGCAATCTGGCCATCGCGGCTGACTCGGGGCGCTCCGCGTTGGGACAGTGGCGTCACATCCGACGCGGGCCTCGATCCTGTTCGCAAGGATCTGCTCGGCATGCTCTGCCGCATTCATGCCCGCGAGGGCCTGCGGCTCGTTCCGGCGGTCTCGTTCGATGCCCCGCTGCCAGCACTCGAGACGATCCTCGCTGGCGGTGGAGCGGAGGCGGCGGGCATCGCCTGCGTGGGCCGTGATGGCAAGCCAAAACAGACCGATGGTGGTCGCGGCTGCCACTACAACGTGCTCGATCCACGCGTGCAGCAGGCAGTGGAAGATGTCGTGCGGGAACTGGCGGTGCGGATCCGTGGCGCCGAGGCCGTCGATGGCCTGGCGCTCGTGCTGCCGCATGACGGCTGGATGCATCTGCCGGGGACGGCCTTCGGGCTCGACGACGCAACGTTCTCGCGGTTTCTTGCGGAGATTGGCGGCCCAAATCAGGCCCCAGAGCCGGCGACGCTCGGCGAACGCTTTGCGCGGCGGGCGGCGCTCGTGGAGGGGCCATTGCGGGAACAGTGGCTCGAGTGGCGGGCCGGGGAGATGGCCCGCTTCCATTCCCGGCTGGCCGACGTCGTGGCCAAGCATGGCAGGAACGTGAGCCTGCACGTGGTGCCGACGACGCTCTTCGCCGCGGGGGAATTGGCAGCCCGCTTTCGGCCGTCACTGGCGGCACAGCCGGCCGATGCCGACCTGCTGCGGGAAGTCGGCCTCGATCCGCGGCGGATCACCGAGGATCGGCGAATCGTGTTCGTCTCGCCGCACGTGCATGCCGCGGCGGATGCGTTGCTCGGCCGCTCCATCGTTGACAACGCGAACCGCTCGCTCGGCCTTGCCCGCGGGGTGGCCTGTGCCGCCCGCCGGGGGGTGATCACGCTCGAGCAACCGCTCTCGATGCCGATCGATCACGTCGTCCCACATGGGCCCTTCGGGGGCGCGGCGGCTGCCGTCGAGGCGATGCCGATTCACGCAGTCGCCGAAGGCGCGGCGCGAGGCAGGCCGCTCGCGGAATCGCTCGTGGCGTCGGACCTGGAGGTGGTCTTCGACATGGGCATTGTGTTCGGCCGCGTCGAGCCCGCGTTTGATCGCTGCCTGCAGGCCTTTGCGGCGATCCCCGGCGGCGGACTCGAGCTGGCCGAACCGCTGCCCGCGCCGCTGGTGGTTCGCAGCCGGCGCGACCAAGGGCTGACGGTGGTGAGCATCGCCAATGCGGGGCCGGCCGAGTGTCGCGCCGGGCTGACGCTCGCAGGTTCCCCATCGGCCGTGATCGATGCCGTCGATGGCACGCGGTTGCCGCTCGACCCAGCCGGCGGCGCGGTCGTGCCGCTGCAGGCCTGGGAGGTTCGCACGCTGGTGCTCGACGGCGGCGTGGCGGTGCAGGGGGCGCGGGTGGAATATGACGACGGGGTGCGGCGTGCAATCGCAACGCAGTTGACCGACCTCGGCCGTCGTCGTGCCGTGCTCGAGACGCCGCGGCCGCTGGATGTGCTCGACAATCCGGGATTCGAACTGGTCGGCGCAGGCGACGCCGCCGCGGCCGAGCGGGCGGCGGGGGGCGGAGTGGGGGGCTGGGAACTCGTCGAGGCCAGCCGAGGCACGGTCGCATTCGTGGCCGGCGCAAATGGCACCGCCGGCCGTGCCATCAGCTTCTCGTCAATCAATGGCCTCTCCACCATGCGGAGCAATCCATTTGCGCCGCCGTCCACAGGGAGGGTGAGCGTGGCTGTCTGGCTGCGGATTCCCGAGGGTGATCCACAGCCGCCCCTGCGACTGGCGCTCGAGGGCGTGCAGGATGGCCGCGAGTATTACCGCTTTGCGCCGGTGGGCGGGCTGGCCGGCGGCAAGCCGCTCACCAGCGGCTGGTCGCAGTTCGTGCTCCAGGTCGATGATCTGCCAGCCCACGGCCTCGAGTCGTTGCGGGTGCGGTTCGACCTGCTGGGGCCGGGCAGCGTCGAGATCGATGGCGTGCGGGTGTTCGACCTGGCGTTCGACGAGTCGCAGCGGGTGCAGTTGTCGCGGCGGCTGTCGGTGATGGAGCAGCGGTTGGCGGAGGGCGATCTTGGCTCGTGCCTGATCGAACTCGATACGTATTGGCCGCGGTTTCTTGCCGCGTTCGTCTCCGACGAGGCCGTGGCAGCACTGCGTGAAGACAGCCTCCGGGCGCCGGTTGGCCCGGCACAGCCGCCGGTGTCGCCGACAGAACGGTCGGGCAGCATGTTCGACCGCGTCCGCCGCTGGTGGCAGTAAGAGAAGGTCAACCCGGGGGCCAGCCGAGGGAACGGCCGCCCAGCAGGTGCACGTGCAGATGATGCACCGTCTGTCCGCCGTCGCGGCCGCAGTTCACCACGAGTCGGTAGCCGTCGTCGAGCCCCAGCTTTCGTGCCAGGGACGATGCCACAGACACCAGGTGGCCGAGCAACGGCGTATCAGCGTCGGTCACCTCGACCAGCGAGGGAATCGGCTGCTTCGGAATCACGAGCAGGTGGACGGGGGCCTGCGGTGCCACGTCGTGAAAGGCGAGGCAGAGGTCGTCTTCGTGCTCGATGCGGGCCGGGATCTCGCGGCGGATGATCCGGCTGAAAATGGTCTCAGCCGGCGCTGCCATCGATCGCCTCCGGGGGAGTGGCGCCGGCGATCGCCTCAGCCTGGCGGGCGGCGGCCGTCTTGCGGATTCGCTTCCGTGGGGCCTTCGGCACAGCCCATTCCTTGGTGAGGTCTTCGAACACCTCAGGCGACTCGTAGCGGACGACGTTGCGGCCCTCGGGCATCGGGCCGACGAGCGATCGGAAGATCGGGGCGCCGCGAAGGTCGAGGTCGGTGCTGCAGTCGTCCGTGCCCACCTGGAGATGGGTCCTGAGAATCTGCTCCGGCGAGTCGAAGTCGCGGATGATGAGTTCGCCGTCCGTGCCACGGGTGACGATCCGCCATGTGTCTTTAGCCATTGTCGATGCGCTCCTGACGGGGGCGAACGGCCGGCCAAGGCGTTCGGCAGCCCACGTGTCATGAGGGGAAATCGGCATTCGTTGGCAGAGGCTCAAGGAAGGGCGGGGGAAGCGGTCGTGGCCGTCACGGAGGTGCCTTGTCGGCACGCCGTGCCTTTTCGGCAGAAGCGTTGCAGGCGGCCCTCCGTTCGAGACGTGGGAGTGGCCGGCGTGGCTGTCGGCCGCACAAATCGCTGCCGAACTTGAGCGCCGCAGGAGTGCGGCCTACATTACAGATGCAATTCGGAGGGTAAGCGAATTGGCCAGCGGTCTGACTCGAAATCAGATGCCCAGAAATGGGTTGTGGGTTCGAATCCCATGCCCTCCGCCTTTAGGTTTCGCAGGGTTTTGCACCGAGCCGCACGCGTCGGAAGAACGTGCTGTTTTCTGGTCCTGACAGGCACCGGTCTTCCACTCGGTGCTATTCGGTGCAGGTAGGTGCTGCGCCGGATTCTGCGCCGCTTTGGGCCCCGCCTCTGGCCCCCGCTCGGCAACGGCCCTGGCGATCGACGCCTGCGTCACCTGGAGATAATGCTTCTGCGCGATCGCGAGGCTGTTGCCGATCCAAGTGCAGACGTCATGCGGCGAATGCTCAGCCATCAACTCCGTCTCCCGTGAGCTGCGTAGGTTGTGGAATAGCTTCGGCCAAGGCTTCATTACTGCCCGTTCAATGACCTTTAGGAACGGTTTCCGCAGGTTGCAGTTTCGAAACCCCGCCTTGCCCTGGGAACTGCGACGCAGGGGCTCAGAGACGACATGCACGGCCCCGACGGGGGCGGCATCAAACGCTCGCTCTAAATGCGGTCGGAGAAGCCCAAAGAGGGGAACCACCCGCGAGTCCTTGCCGGGGTGATGTTCCGTCTTTGGGGAGCGGACGGTCATATGCCCATGGGTCGGATCCCAATTGATGTCTGCCCATCTCAGTGACAACACTTCGCTCGGGCAACGCATCCCGCCGTACCGACAGAGGGCGATGATGATCCGCCAGTCTTCGTCGGCGCAGGCGTCGATCAGTCGCTCCGTGTCTTCCTGGGTGAGGAAATAATCCTTCTTTGGTAGCAACACCTTAATTCGTACATCGGCGAAGGGATTGCTCTGGATCAGCCGGTGCTTCACCGCATGCCGCAGCACCTGGCTCCCGAATTCCAGCCTGTTTTTGATGGTTGAAGTGGCGAGGCCATCACCGATCAGCTTCTGCTTAAACGCTTCGACGTCGCCTTCCGTAATATCAGGCAGGGCACGGTCGGGGCCGAAAAAAGCCACCAAGGCGTCGCCTTTCTGTTTGTAGATTTCTTTGGTGACGGCCTTCACGTCGTTTCTGCCGTCCACGTAGCGACGAATGAATGCTGCGAGCGTAGCCGTCTCTTTTTGGGTCCGGTGGGCAATCAGTCCGCATTTGGCCAGCTTGCCGGCGAGATCTTCGTCCAGTTCGCTCACCCACTTCGTCAGATCGGCATCCATCGGCACATTGAGCCGTAAGCACTCCAACAGCTGCTCCACGCGGCGGGCGAAGTTCTCTGCCGTGCGCTTGCTGACTTTGCCCAGCCGAATTGATGGGCGACGGCCATCGGGGTGTACGAACTGGACGCGGCGGCGTCCGTTACTGTCGTTGGAAACGCTAGCCATGGCTCAAGACTCCTTCTTGGTTGGTCGTTTACGAGGCTTCAATTCCAGATCTAGCAGGCTGACAAGTACATCGATGGCCTTCAAAGACAGTCCGCGTTTACCGCTGCAGAACAATGACAAGACGCTCTGACTGACGCCAGTTTCTTTGGCGATTCGATAGCGGGACAACGCGCATTGCTGTACGGCTTGCCGCAGTTGATCGCTTAATGTCGGCGGTGTTTGGCGAGTCATCGACACATTCTACTCCAGATGCATTGCGCAGTGCAAAGCATAGGGCTGTCTCATTTGTTACGTGCCGCAGCGGGAACGATGACAGAAGCCTTAAGGACCGCGTTCAGCTAGCCTCAGGCGGCGCAACAGAGCGGCCAACAGTGGGTGTTTAAGACCCGCTCGGCCGGTGCGGTGTTAGAGGCTTCATGTCCTGGCCAGCCACTCTGCGCCTATCCTCAGGGCTGGGATTCGCCGCGGACGCAAGCCAATTTCGCAGTGATTCCGTCGGATAAAGAACCGTTTTTCGGCTTCCTGAACCTATGCGAAGACATGGTATTTCGCCGGCCTTTGTCAACGTAAACAAGTGCCGCTCGGAGATGCTCAGGGCCTGAGCTGCCTCCTTTGGGCGCAGCGCGAGGGGATTGTCGGAGGTCATACAGCGTCCTTTCTCTGGTTGCGTGATGCACCATGGACCGCTGAGTACGCCATTCCCTCCCCGGTGGCACGTAAGTGTGCCGCCTGAGGCGAGCCTGCGCGCACTGGCGATCCGCGGATGCGGAAACGATCGAACACCAGTAACTGCGCGGGGCTCCTCCGAGGGAATCACCGGAGGGGCTCCGGCTCTTCCAGCTCCGCCGAGCGTAGTGTACAAGTGTGATCTTGTGCGTCAAGCGAGAATTTTGGCGAACAGACGCGGCAATAACGATGGAAAAAGCTGTCACAAAAAAATTGTGCGAGGTCCCGCGACGATGCGGGGCAATAACCCTTGGAGGGTCAACGCTCTCCGAGGCTCTGTTGCCAAACGGCGCGGCGAAAGCTGCCAAGGTGATACCAGCCGTAGGGGGCCATTAAGGCTGCCCACGTGGAATCAGCCGATACCCAACGGCTTATTTGGGTCTGCGGACTAAGCCCGGCACGCTGTCGACTCCAGCCGGGAAGGAAAGGCACTTGGTGCCCATCCGCACGGGGTGTGGAGGAAGGCAGGAAACCCCGCGAACAAAATCATCCTGTCCGCTATGCCGGCTCCGACGCACTGCCTGGCATATGCGATTCCCCTTCGCCGGGGAGTCGCTATGCACCCTCCTCCCGCTTGCCTGGCGACTTACTCAGGGAGGCACCAAGCTGACGGCTACGAGACGGGCTTGCAAGGAACCCCAGCATTGGCCCTGAGAGGGCATCGCCCTCGGTTAGGCCCCTCAGGGGCCTTCTGGCTCCCGCGTCCGTTAGATGCACTCCTACGACGTCACGGGGTGGTCTTGGAGGGTGGTTCCGCTGGATCGCGGAAGGTTGTCGCAGCCCGTTTTTAAGCCCTGTAGCAGGAGGTTCAGACCTTATGAAAGTCCAACAAGCCTTGCCGGCTGGAGGCATATGCATGGCCGATTCAGTCCATGAGCCGCGGGATTCGATTATCTGTCGGCAGTGCGGGGTGGCCCAGAGCCCTGAGAAGTTCCGTCGGCGGTGCAGGGACCGTGAGCACCGAGTCCGCCAATGTCGCAGCTGCCACAACTACGCAGAGCGGCTCCGACGATATGGAAAGCGATCCAAAGAGCACGCACGCCAGATGTCCAAGGCTCTGACAAGTGTCCGTCACGCGAGAACCGAGCGGGAGTTAAAGTCCGTGACGACCGCGATGGTCAAGGCGTTTGGTGGTCTAGAAGGCTTTGCAGGCCACTGGGCCGCTCACGTGACCGCCGCTCTGGATGGAGGCGGTTTTGCTGCCTTCAAGCACTTCGATGCTGTTCTTCGTCTTTGGCAGTATTGCGAAGACGCCCGGCAGCGTGAGCGATCCGATAGCCAAGCCCGCTATAGCCAGATGACCGAAGCAGAGCTGATGGCGGAACTGGCCGGGGGTGCCAAGCAAGCTAGTGACACGTTCTGAGTAAGCGTGACCATCGGTGCCGCGACGGAAACTGCGTCGCTGATGGTGGTCTTCCTCGCATCTTTATTATGGGCCGCCGTTTAGACTCAAAACGCTTGCCTTGATCCCCTCTTTGGCGGTATTCTTCCTCCCGTCCGTCTGCCCGGGCAAGTGTTCAGCGGTTAAACGTGATGAGGCGGTGTTTCGATGCATTTCAAACGACGTCGGCCGACTCCGGATTTGCTTCAAGTGCAGAAACTTGAGCGCCGAGACTGCCCGGCGACCGTGAGCATCTCAGGTGGCCGCGAGGTGACGGAGGGCGCGACCACCGTTGCTCTGCAGGTTACGTTGTCGGAGCCACTTGCAGTCCGAGCCTCGGTGGTCTATTCGACTGCAGGATCCACGGCCCAATTCCGAAACGACTACACGCTTTCACCGCTGCTCTCCGGAAACCGAATCACCTTTTCCCCGGGAGAAACGTCGAAGACTATCTTCGTCAACATAAGAAGCGACACCACAAGAGAACCAACTGAACGAGTCTCCGTGTGTCTTACGGCCCCCATTAATTGCACACTTGGTTTTGCGCGGACGGCCGTCACCATACTGGACGACGACTCCTATTCGGTGGCAATGCTTGGCCCGGTTGGCCGAGTCAACGAAGGTTCCCAAGCATCCTTCCTGATCCAGTTGTCGTCACCCGCAACCAAGGCAGAGCTCTTTCGAATTTCCGCGATCGGTGAGAGCGCGCGTTCTGGTAGAGATTTCGCAGCGTTTGCCAACAGGATGATTACGGTCCCGAAGGGCACCACATCGGCCGCATTCTCTATCCCCATATTTGCGGACGGAACGCCTGAGGCCGACGAGACGTTTTTGGTCCGCGCAACCGCGGCGCTGCCGGGAACGCCATTGCCGCGACCGGTGCGTGTTACGATCAGTGAAACGATCGTTCCTCCACCTCGCATCTCCGTAGCAGATGCAACGGCAACCGAGGGGAATGCTGGCACTGCAAGCGTTATTTTTGCTGTCGGTCTTTCTGAAGCTTCGACAAAAACCGTGACGATTGCGTATACGACGTCCGATGGGTCGGCCACCGCGAGTGATCAGGACTACGGCCCTGTTTCTGGCACGCTGACCTTTGCGCCGGGCGAAATATCGAAGTCCATTGCGGTGTCGGTCAGGGGGGACGCGAAGCCCGAATTGAACGAGGCCTTCTCGCTCACGCTATCCGGGCCGGTGAACTGCACGCTCGCCCGACCGTCCGGCGAAGCAACCATCGTCGATGACGACGTGGATCAACCGGGTTTTCAGATAACGGTCAACTACATAGATAGCGTACCCACGGTCATCCGCGACACAGTAGCAGCTGCCGTGGCCGGATGGCAGCAGGTGATCACTGGCGACATCCCGTCAGTGATCGATCCCTTCACGGGAGAACTTGTGGATGACATTGTGCTTGATGTGCGTGTCGGTCTTCTCGGTGGTGCGACTCCGACCGGATCCGACGGCGTTGAAAATGCGCTCGCAAACGCCGGAATGATCTTCGGCGCTAGAGCCGGGGCTGATGGGACCCTAGCGATACGAAGGCAGTCTGGGCTCCCGTTTCACGCGACGATCGGCTTTGATCCCTCCGACTTTCCGACGAATAGCGTGACAGCATTACGACTTTTCTACACAACGATTCATGAAATCGGACACGCGCTCGGGTTCGGGCAACTCTGGAATTATGACCCCTCCGTAGGCTTGGTGCCCCAGTCGGGACTGATTACAGGGTTTGGAACGCAATGGCCACTATACGTTGGGGTGAATGCAGTCCGTGAATACAACGCAGTGTTCGGAACCACAGGCAGTAGTATGCCTGTCGAAAATACCGCTATCCAAGGAACTTACGGACTGCATTGGAACGAGGCCATCATGGGAGCAGAGATTATGACGTCTGTCATAGACTCCGGTGTGAAGTGCCCGTTCAGTCGTATCACCATAGGCGCCATGCAGGACCTAGGTTACGTCGTTAATTATGACGCAGCGGACGCATATGCGTCTTATGGTTTCATAGAGTGGAACCAGTCGGCTGGAGGAAATGGCCACGCTTACGCGCTGTCTAGCGACAGAGTGAGTTGGCCTGAGGCTCGCCGTATAGCTGAGTCGCTGATTCCTCCATCTGGCTTCCGGCGAGGCACGCTTGTGAGTATCAACAGCGATGCGGAGAATACGTTTCTGGCCTCTTGGGTCCCCTCAACGACATGGATGGGATTTACGGACGAGGCCGTTGATGGTGAGTGGCGCTGGATAGATGGATCACCGGGCATATGGCAGGACCCTAGAAGGTTCCGCTATCCGGTTCAGACGGCTTATGTGAACTGGTTTCCGGGGGAGCCCGCCGGAAGTTCTCGCGGCTTTGCGGAGAATTACGGTCTTTTCAACTGGATTGGTGCATCATGGAACGACGGGACTGGCCCTGAGGGCGGTGTGACGTATCCGTTTATGGTGGAGTTTGTGCGACTGTGATCGCGGCTCCATGCCGCCTGCGCAATTAGGCAATGTCAGGCGTCCCTGAGGCATGATTGACGACGCGTTGTTGAATGTGATGCCTGTGGTGGATCCGTGACACCCGCCCGGCAACCGCTTTGCACAAAAAAGGGAATTACCCACGGTTCACCCCCGCGTGTACGGGGAAGAGCGCATCTCGGCGAAGTGCTTCTCGCGTAGCTCCGGTTCACCCCCATGAATACGGGGAAGAGAGGGCACAAAATCCGGCCCACGGGCAGACGTTCGGTTCACCCCCGTGCGTACGGGGAAGAGGACACCGGCAACACGCTGCCCGCCGTCGGAGACGGTTCACCCCCGTGCGCACGGGGAAGAGGGCAACATCACCAGCACCGGCACGGCCCACAACGGTTCACCCCCGCGCGTACGGGGAGCAGGTCGACACGGCATGCTTCCAGATCGGCCCCGAATTCCGGTTCACCCCCGTGCGTACGGGGAAGAGTCGGCAGTGAACGCCGACCGTTCGCTGGCTCGCGGTTCACACCCGTGCGCACGGGGAAGAGTTTCGCTTTTGTGTCATAGCGAGAGACTTACACGGTTCACCCCCGTGCGTACGGGGAAGAGACCTGGCTCGCACCGTTGTCTGTGACCGTCACCGATTCACCCCCGTGCGTACGGGGAAGAGGGGCTGGCCGTTGCTCCCGATGGTAGTATCGTCGGTTCACCCCCGTGCTTACGGGGAAGAGATGCGACTCGTTTCGATGATCATCACGCTTTGCGGTTCACCCCCGTGCGTACGGGGAACGGAATAACCCTGAAGCTGGACGCAAGGGGATGAGCGGTTCAACCCCGTGCGTACGGGGAGAAGAACGAAACCCGCACAGCAGGGCAGACGATCGTCGATTTACCCCCGCGCGTACGGGGAAGAGAGCACTTCGCCCAGGCTCGTCGTCCGCTGAATCGGTTCACCCCCGCGCTTACGGGGAAAAGCCGCTGGTGGTTTGCCGGTCCCGCCAATGCATCGGTTCAACCCCGTGCGTACGGGGAATGGGTCTGCGTAGGGCAGCAGCTCCTCGGGCATGTACGGTTCACCCCCGCGCATACGGGGAAGAGGCAGCCTGCTCAAATGTCTCGGGGTCGATGACCGGTTCACCCCCGTACGTGCGGGGAAGGGGCGGCAACGCCCGTGGTGGGCGTGTAGCGGATCGGTTCACCCCCGTGCGTACGGGGACAAGTCTTGGTCGCCCGTGGATCGGTGCCATGCGTACGGTTCACCCCCGTGCGTACGGGGAGGAGACTAACGCAATCGCCGCCTAGCAGGCGATGTCCGGTTCACCCCCGTGCCTACGCGGATTAGTGGGCGACATAAAGTTCACCAGCGTTACCGACCGGTTCAACCCCGCGTTTGCGGGGCAGAGGCTGCACATAGTGCCCTCTCAGCACGCGGCCTCCGGTTCAACCCCGTGCGTACGGGGACGAGTCGGCAGCACGGTACAGGAACGTGTCGACGCCCGGTTCACCCCCGTTGGTACAGGGAAGAGCAGAGCCGATACGACTTGACAGGTGGGCAATGCGGTTCACCCCCGTGCGTACGGGGAGGAGGCTGCGACGTACTGGCCGTCGATGGTCGGCACCGGTTCACCCCCGTGCGTACGGGGACAAGGGAAAGGGGGTACTGTCAGTCCGGCTGAGAGTGCGGTTCACCCCCGTTGCGTACGGGGACGAGGAGAGCTGGCATCAGTTTCGCCACTGACATGGACGGTTCACCCCCGTGCGTACGGGGAAGAGGAACGGAGGGGCGAAGTGCTTGCCGAGTGCTGCGGTTCACCCCCGTGCGTACGAGGAAGAGGCGATGGCACGCTTCTCCCGGCGGGGCAGCAGCGGTTCACCCCCGTGCGTACGGGGAAGAGTTGGATGAGCCCCCCTTCCCGCGGGCTCCCGTTCGGTTCACCCCCGAGCGTACGGGGAAGAGGCGGCGAGAGTTGCGTTGATCACTGGTTGACTCCGGTTCAACCCCGTGCGTACGGGGAAGAGCCCTACTCGCTGCATCTCGGCGTGCCACTCAGTGGTTCACCCCCGTGCGTGCGGGGAAGAGTAGTCAAAGGCTTCCTCGGCTGTCACAAGCCCCGGTTCACCCCCGTGCGTACGGGGAAGAGATCCAACCGCCTTCGCCGTCGCCGCACTCCCACGGTTCACCCCCGTGCTTAAGGGGAAGAGGAATCATCTCAGCCACGCGGCATGGAACCTTTACGGTTCACCTCCGTGCGGACGGGGAAGGGGCGGATGGCCGCACCGAATCCCTGCATGTCCCCCGGTTCACCCCCACGCGTACGCGGAACAGTAAAGGACAGTTCAGGGCGAGGTCTCCATC
>CANHYS010000015.1 GCA_947464585.1 Planctomycetaceae bacterium
GATGGGCGGGATCCCGCGTGAGGCAGAGGCGATAGTTGTACGCCATGAAGCGATGGTCGCCCGCGCCGGGCTTGCCCGTTGGCTCGGCGGACACGCCGGGCAGCGGCTGGCCGTTCGCGTCGCGAGCATCCACCGACATCGGCCACTGGTGAGATTTCAGATAACCCTTCATCCGCATGTAGCCTGCTACCGTCGGCTTGACCAACGACGAATCGCCTACCAGCTTCTGGAACTTGGTCACGACTTCAGGCGAATCGAGCAGTGAGTCGAGCACGTGCACGTCTTGGATGCCGGCGAGCGACTCCTGATACTCATCCCGCGACTCGCGGCCGACGATATATCGCACGCCCGCCAGTGCCATCAGGTCACCCTCATAGGAGGCGTCGACAAACGCACTGGCCTCGAAACGGCTCCCGTCGGTGCACTCGACCGCCGTAAGCCGAGCGCCCTGCTTGTTTACCGACTCGATGGTGCGGCTCGTTATCACCCGGATGTCCGTCGGTGCCAGAATCTCGTCAAAGACCTGGGCGCCCACGTGCGGCTGAAAATAGTAGGTGTGATCGGCACCGTATTTTTCGCTGATGCGATGGAAGACCTCGGCGGCAAAGCCTCCGATTGTCCGCTTATCACCGACGTCGGTGTGGCCTAAACCGCTGGCCATCATCCCACCTATTCGGGCACCGTCACACCTGCGACATCCGACCGGGGTGAATGTGTCGAGCAAGCGGCAGCAAGAAGGAAATGAGCATAGGTCGGCCAACGGCACTTCAGCAAGCGGTGGACGGTGTCACCACTCTCGGCTCATGGCCGCCGCGGAACGCCCAGGAGGCGGCGGAGCAACTCGGGCCATGAGCCCGATTCCCAAAACGCCGCCTGGCCCGCGGCGGGCTCGCCGAGGACAGTGCCCGTAAACACGGCCACCTCCCCCTTCCCCACTGCGAGCGTGGCGGCGACCGGGTCGCCGCCCGCGAAGGCAATGGCCTCGGCCTTGGGGCTCGCCTTCAGATCGTGCCGCCAGAAGACGGCCGGCTTGTCGCTCCAGCTTTCGTTCGACTTCGGACCCAGGAGCACGGCCGGCTCGCAATGGACGAGTGGCGGCTTCCGCTTCGCGCCGTCGATCATGAACGGCAGCATCGGCTCGAGAAGCGTGCCGGAAAGACGCGCCTGATCGAGGGTCCATGGTCCGCCGAGGATCACGAGCCGGCCACCATCCTTGACGAAGTCTTCGAGCATCTTCCGCACCTCGAGCTTCATCTGCGGCACCGCGTTGGCCAGCACGACCGCATCGTAGGCATAGAGCTCCTCATACTTTTCAGGCAGGGAGTAGCCGCTCGTGCACCCTGGCAACAGCCCTTCGACGCCATAGGGCTTCCAGTGCAGCCCGCGAACCTGAAGGATTTTCTGCGGCGACCGCCCCTCGGGAGTCCGCAGGCCGGCCGGCTTCTCCGGCGGCGGCGTCATCGCGAGGAGCTTGTCGTCGGAGTAAGGCTCCAGCTGCTTCACGATCAGGTGATCGCAGAAGAGGCTGTTGCCCTCGGGCTCCTTGCTTTCGCCACTGATGAACACGTGCACCAGGCTCTCCGCCCGCAGCTCGATCTCACGGTCGTAATAGTGGTAGTTGCCATCGACGACGAGCCGCCGCTCGGGCGGCGTCGCGGCGTCGGTATTGAAATCGACCGGCGGAAACTTGGTCGACGTGCCGTAGAACACTCCGCTCGAGTCGATCCGGACCGACTGCCGTCGCGGTGGGGTCTGCGTGTCGACGAGCTTGAGCCGGGCCCGGATCCGGTAGCGGCCCGGCGGAAAGGGCCCGTTCCAGGTACGGCCGAACGAGCCGCGGACGGCCCCGCTGACGCGCGCCTGCGCGCGTCCATTAGCGGCGTCGGCATCAGACACGCCGTTGGCGTTCAAGCTGTTGTAGCCGGTGTCGGTCTCCACCAGCGACTCATCGTCCGCAAGCGCGACGCCGACGGTCGGCGACTGCAGCGGGTCGACCACGATCGCCCCCGGCGGCGCAGAGCGGCCGGCCACGAGGTCGGCCTCGCTCACCGGGTCGCTGAACCGTGGCGGCGATTGGGGCTCGGCGAACCGGCCCGACTCTTCCACGATCAGCATGCCCCAGACGGCCAGCCCTGGCACCCGCACCCGTGCCTCTTTCGCATTGCCCTCGTTGGTGACCGCGACATCGTAGGGCTCGACGTCGGGCCGCACGAAAGCCACCCGCTCGATCGTCGCCCCCGGCGAGGCCTTGATGCTCACGGGAAAACTCCCGAGCGGCTCCGGGAGCGTGGTCTTGGCAAGACTGTCGTCGGGGCTCGGGTTGACGAGATGGACGACCGTGAACTTCCGCGTCGGCGTGTCGATGAACTCCTGCGCGAGCGGCTGCCAGTAGACGTGGGAATCGCCCACCTTGATCCGCTCCTCCGGCCGCTCGACGACATTCAGCCGCGGGTGCCAGAGAAACGCCGACCAGCGGGTCATGAACCGGCCCCAGTTGCCGCAGCCGGGCACCTTTTCGTGCGAGCCATACACAGAATGCGCGCCGGCGATCAGGCTGTAAACCAGCTTGTAGACGCCGACCGGCGACGGCTTCAGGCCCAGGATGCAGTGGTATTGCCCGCCCAGGCTGCTCACGTGTTTGGCCTGCTTGAGTTCGTTGGGGGCGAAGGCACGGGCCACGCCATCGGCCTTGGTCCACGTGCGATAGACGCTGCCGTCGATCGAGTAGCCGTCGTGCTGGCCGATCGCCTCCTGCATCCACATGCCATTTCCGGCCATCGCCTCCCGCATCTCGCGGGTGATGGCGGGATAGCTGTCGGGCGCAAAGGCGTAGTTGTAGCCCAAGAGGAAATCGGGCCGCTTGGCCCAAAGCGTCTCCTTGAGCTGGCGGATGTTCCATGTGCTCACCGCATCGCTTGAGACGGTGTAGTGGCCATCGAATCGCACGCCGTCCCAGCCGAACATCGCGGCCGAATCGGCGATCTGCCGGATGCCATAGGCGAGGGCGTCGGGCCGGTTGAAGTCGATGGGAAACTGCTGCCAGGAGAACACGGCTCCCTTCTTGGCCCGGGCCGCGTCGTCGTTCCACTCGTCGAGCTGGCGGACGTCGCCCCATCCACCGCGAAACCACTCGGGCCGCCTGCGCATCAATTCCGCGCCGTCGGGGCCGCAGGCCACGTGCTTGCCGTAGGCGACCACCTTGATGCCGCGGGCATGCGCAGACTCGATGAACCGCTTCAGTTTGCCCGGCTCCATGAGGTAGCTGGCCTGGCCGCTGTACCAGCGATCGGCGGTGGGCGTGAGGTTGCCCCAGTCGTCGGGCGCCCAGAAGAACACCTCGAGCCAGTTGGCGTATTTCTCTCGGGCCAGGTCGAGCAGCTTTTCGGTCTGCCCAGGCTTTGCGCGGCCGATGAAGTCGCCTGGCAGCGTGCCGCCGATGCCGACCATCCACGGGTTGTCGTGGACGCCGACACAATCCTCGCCGCGGTCGAAGGGCTTGCCGTCGCGGAAGAGCCGCGCCTCCACGGCCGTGCCGAACGACTGGCTCGCCAGCGGCACCTCGACACGGAGCGACCGCGACTGGCGGGGCTCGAGGGTGATCGTCTGCCGCGACGATTCCTTCCAATCGGCGAGGAGGCCGACGCAGCCGACGGCCAGTTCGGCCTTCTCCGGGGCGGCCGAGAAGTTTTTCACGACCACCTCCACGGCGGCCGACTCCGACGGCTTGTGGAGGCTCCGCTCGCTCCGCACCGCCAGCAGCTTGAGCCCGCGGGCGGGTTCGTAGAGCGGCTGCCCCTTCCGGGAACGGTCGTGGATCGCGGCGATCTCCTCGGCGGGGAGCGCGCGGTCAAACACCGCCATCTCGCGGACGCTGCCCTCGAGGAAGTTGTCGGGCACGCAGCCGCGGGCGCCGATGGCTAGCGGCCCCGGGTGTCGCGGCATGCCCTCGATCGCCTTCGTCGCCACGGGAAGGCCGTCGCGGTAGGCCGTGATCGTCGTGGGGGTGATCGCGATGGCCACGAACGTCCAGGGCTCTTTGCTCGCTCCGAGCGAGAACGACGTGTCGGTCGGGTGGCCGTCGTAGCCGGCGAATCGGCCGCCAGACTGGAGCGAAAACACGCCGGGGATCCTGCCCCCCATCTCGTGGTCGAACACCCTGCCCTCCTTCATCGCCTTGTACCAGCAGCAGTAGGTGACGGGGCTGCCCACGTTCCAGCCGCCATCGGGCACCAACACGTAGCCCGTCTTGCCGTCGAGCCGCAGTTCGGGCCCCGACTCGCCCGTCACCCATTCCGCGCCGCCGACCACGGTGCCGTGGGCTCCCTTGCCGGAATAGTCGAAGGCCGTCGTGCCGACGCCCTCGTCGAGCCGCCAGTAGCCGACGAGCCCGGCCGGTGGGGCGTCGGCCGCCAGGGCCGTTGTGGTGAGTTGCGACACGACAAGCGACAACGAAAAGAAGCAGGTCAAGGCGACGAGGCTGGAGCCGTTTCTCGTGCGGTTCCTCGTGTGGTTCAAGGCGGGTCTCCTGGAGAGGTGGGGGGCGCATGGTCACGACGGGCCATGCTCCTGGGACGTAGCCTGGAAGCGAGCGGGGGGTCAGCTACTGCCCTGCTTTTCGGGCGAGTCGCTCGGCGAGTCGCTCGTGAGGTCGAACGTGAATGCCGGACCGGTGTTACGGCCTTTCTTCACCGTCGCCTTGAGCGGCGAGGCGGCCTTTTCGCCATATGCCTTCGGCACGATGTAGTCGGGCGGCAGCGAGTTCAACCGGTCTGCCTCCGCCTGCCACTTGCCCGCGGCGGTCCCGTCGGAAGGGTCCGGCTGAGGACCGAGTTCCTCGAGGCGATTTCGCCACTTGATCACCGTCACGACGTAGTCGCCGACAGGAGCCCCGCCGAGGCGCTTTCCGCCCTGGCCCGTGGTGAGGCGGAACTTCCCTGCCGAATCGGTCCTGCCGTAGGCGGCGAGCCCACCGGCGATGGGCGAAAAACCCACATCTGCTCCTTCGATCGCCTGACCATCCAAGAGCACCATGCCTTCCACGAATTCGACCGCCGGCCCTTTACGGCCACAGCCAACAGCGGACGCAAGAGCGACAGCGAGCAGACAGACGGCGACTTTGCTGAAGCAGCGAGTCATCGAACGAGTGAACGAGCCGTTTCCGAACCGCTTCGATTCCGCTGTATCCGCCTCCGTCATATTCAGGCGATGGCCCTTCATCGGTGCATCACTCCGTCAGCGGTCGTTGTTCGCCGCGAGAGATCGTTCCCAAGGCGCCCCACACGCCCCACATCGACTCGCCCTTGTAATATGTGGCGTTGCTGGATGTCGTGGGAGGTGTCACGGAGAGATCACCGCAGTCGATCGTTTCGGAAATGAAGCGACTCGCGCCGTCGCACATCACCACGCCAGCGCCCCCCGGATGGTTGCTCGAGATCGAACCGAAACTCGAGTCAAAACTCGTCCCGGACGAGCAGGCCGTGGAATTTGGAGGAAGGTTGGTGAAGAAGCCGGTGTAATCCGTCCTTGCCTGGAGCCACCGCATTCCCTTCCCCCAACAATTATCAACAATATTGTTTGACGGTTGAACCCAGGAAGTCGCGTTCAAGCAGGTGCTGGGAGCCGACTGGGTAGCGCCTGAACTCCAGTTCGTAACGCTCGCTTTCACCCCGAACCTTCGATCCGTAGCGTTTTCTACCACGCCCACTTCCCCGAGCAGGACCGTTTTTGAAAGCCCATCGGTGATTTTCATCAGCGTTATGGGAATTTGGTAGGTAGAACTGCCATACGTGGACCAATAGTTCACGAAAGGGCCTCGAAACTGGTTGACGCTGGCAAACGGAGTGTTGTTGCCGGTGGCCCCAACCATCACATCACCCCAGTTTGCGGCGTAATTCAGCGGCTGCACCGCGGGCCTCGAGGCATTGTTTTGCCGCCGCGCCGCAACGCCCGGGTCTGAGGGACACGCCAGCGTCGAGATGAATCCTGATGTTCCAGTTCTATTGAAAGGCGTGTTTTGAGCGTTTCTATTCGCCGCCGCGGGCGTCGTCGTCGTGTCATTCGCAAACGCCACTATTCTGTTGTAGAGGGCCTGTTGCTCGATGTAGGGCAGGATACTCACGGTGTAGCCGTAGTCGCCCCGAACGTCTGCAATGATCTCGAGCGGGCCGCTCCCTGCAGGGATCATTCTCTTGATGTCGACGTAGCCAAGCGCTCCCAGCCCCAGTTGCTTCAGGTTGTTGAGACACGACACACCGCGAGCAGCCTCCCGCGCCGCCTGCACGGCCGGCAGCAGCAGGCCGATGAGAGTCCCGATGATGGCGATCACCACCAGCAGTTCGACCAGCGTAAAGGCCGACCGGCTGCGCGATTGCCCCCCGGCACGTGTTGCATCGCTCGCATGAGTGTTCTCCGCGTATTTATGCTTTCGAGGGTCCTACGTTCCCGCCACTCGTAAAACTATTTTGGAATGGCGTTCTCGTCAACTGATGGACTGTGCGTTCTTTTCAGGTCTGTTCCAATTCTCATCGTTGCGACGCCGGCTCCAGCCCACGGTCCACGCGATCGCGAAACCGCCCGGGCGTCATGTCGACCGGCGCCAGCTCTAGCCGCCGCTGAAGCCGGCTGCGGCTGCCGATCGTGGCTGGCCACGATTCCCACGGGCCCGGGAAGCGAGCAGCACCAGGCGGCCGTTTTCGCCACCGGGGCCCCGGGCAATCCGGCGAGCGGGATGGGAGCCACGCCGGTGGCCGTTGCTGACCTTCCTCGGACGGAAAAGCATCGCGTCCTTTTCGGGCGGAGTCGATCACACCCCGGGCAGCCTCACGATCGGCACCGGGACCGTCACCGAACAACAGGGCAACGGTCGCCTCCTGCAGCCACGACTCGCGTCCCGTGTTCGTTCGATTGAGCGATGCATCCATGGCCATCAACACCGCGGCATCCTCTCTGTCACTCGAGACTGTCACTCGAACTCCGCGCGGCCCCTTGGCGATGTCGGCGTCGAGCGAATTCAGGCCATTGATGGATAGGCAACGCCCCGTGTCTGTGGTGTTGGGGTCGATATCCACCCTCACCCCCGGAAACTCCGCCGCCAGTTTCTTGGCCTGCTACGGCGTCAGGCGTTCGATCTGGTTCGTGTCTTTCGGCAGCTCGTCTGCCAGTGCGAGACTCGGGCTGAGCGACGCGAGCCACACGAGCGACACCATCAGGGCGGCGGTGAGGATCGACGCGCCAGCGGCGGGCTTCATGGCGGACCTCGGAGGCAAGTAGCGGGAGGAACGGACAGCAGGCGTCCGAGAGTTTACTCCTGAAATACATGCCCAAGAATGCCAGCCAACCAGTCCCGGAGAGTCATTTCACACCCGACTCCCGCACGACTCTCCGCATCCGACCGCCCGCCCGCTCCTGTTCACGGGAGTACACACCCGCCCGATCCGCCGACAGGCAGCGACCGGAGGCCCACCTCAAAGCGGGTCTGCGCCGGCTCACGAAATCGCCACCACAGCGGGGACAGGTTGGCGATCCAGGACCGGGCCACGGGGCCCCTGCGGCACGGTTTCGCAAATCACGAGTCGCTCATCAGCCGGGTAATGTTTGCGGAAGTGCCATTGACCGAACTATCGTTTGCGATCCGAGGCGCTACCGAAAAGTCTTAGCCACCCCTTTCCTCCAATGGCGGCCCGCCTTGCCACTGAGGTTGGCCTCCCTTTACCAACCCAGCCCGCATGGCAAAGCCCCTTTTTCCCCCATGACGCATCCTCTTTTCGAGTTGGACCGCACGTTTCTCAAATAATCAAATCTTTATCCTTTTCTCGCAAGGAGGAAACGTCGTGAATAAGAATGCGTGGGGTGATTGCCTCAATGGGGCGTGCGTGTTCGCGCTCGTTCTGGGCGTGGCGGGATGCGGCCCGCAAGAGCGATTGTCAGAAGTCATTGACTTGGGGATTGTGCCCGCGGAGTTAACGGACGATCTCCCTTTATCCATCCGGCCGGTACCCGGCAACATGCAGATTGTTCTTGGCGACGACTACCGCAAGCCGCAATGGCTGGTGGATTTGAACAGTCCCCAGGCTGCGCCAGCGCGCATGGCCGACCGCGATGGCGATTGGGGCGACCTTGATAACCGCATCCGCGCCTTTGTCGACCCGCGGGGTGAGAACAATCATGTCTTGAGCTCCACGAGCCGGGATGACACGTGGACTGCTATCGTTGATGAGTTTGGCGAGGGGCGTGGGCGATATATGTTTGCTTGGAAGCAAGCAAACGATGCGGCTGCGCGAATGGAAGACCTCGGTCCAGATTACGAAACCGATTCGCGGCGGGAACTGTTAAAATCCGCGACGCAGGTAGGGCCTGACGGCAGCATCGCGGCGGTCTTGGTGTGGAAAAAAAGGGCAGTGCCAGGCCCAGGCGGCGGTTCGTCGGACGGGTATGGCGTGGAACTCCTCACTGTGCACGAAGGCGCATTGTCCCGGACGCCGCTGCGGGAGTGGGATTCCGCCGAGTTCGTCAGTGAACTCGCACTGGAAGCCTATGCGACGGAGTTCTGGGCGGCGAGCTCTGGCCGACGGCTGTTCGTCTGGTCATTCGACGCCAAGGGAAAGTACAGTCTGCCCAAAGCTATCGTTGGCTCGAGTGGCACGGCGCGTCTCATTCCAACATCCGATGGCGCAACCGTTGCCTGGATTGACGGCCGTTACCAGCGCATGATTGCGTGGTACATTGATACGGCAAAATACACCGTGAACACGCAAGTCGCCGTCTGTCGAGTGAACCAGAGCGGCATTGGCCCCGTCAGCTTTCTCAGCCCAAAAGATGGTAATGTCGGGGGGTTAGCTGCTGTCAGCACGCCCCAAGGCCCGTGTTTTGTCTGGCCACAGCGACGGGTCAACCCGGCCAAGCGCGACCAACTTGATCCGACCTATCCCACTCGACTTCGTGCGTGGATTGATCGGAATAGCGGTGCGGTTGGAAATTAACTCGGGAGGGTTTGTGCGGCGGAGTTCTATCTGCCCTGCTGCCGTGCCTTCTGCCGCGTTTCAAACCCTTTGGGGATCACGAAGTCTTCCGTGGGGCTGCCGTCCGGCTCCTGAATCAACTCCAGCGTCTCGATCAGCGGGATCTCGACATCCTCCTTCTCGATCAGCGCTGTGAGCGTCTTGGGGGAGATTTTCGCGAGGTTCGGGAGGGAGAGCGGGCCTTTCTTTGTGGCGAGGGCGGCGGCGATCTCGACGGAATCAGGCGATTCGAAGGCGACGATGGAGGAGAGGTTGCCATTCCATGCCGGTGACCCCGCGAGCGCCTTGGCGGCGCCGGCGTCGAGCGTGGTCAGGCCGTTGAGACGCAGTTGTTCGCCCTTGAACTCCGCGAGCGCCGTGGCGGTGTCGGCGTCGAGCGTGGTCAGGCGCTTCAAGTCACCTTGCAATAGCTTCGCCCAAACCAGTGCCGTCTCGGGAGTGAGCGGGTTCTTGTCGCAAAAAGCTTCTTGAACCTTCGCTGACACCAACAGCCGTCCCTCGAAGGCAGTGAGCGCCTTGGCGGTGGCAGCGTCGAGCGTGGTGAGGCCGTTGAGCTTGAGCCAGCCACCCTTAAACTCCGCGAGCGCCTTGGCGGTTTCGGCGTCGAGCGTGGGCAGGCCGTCGAGCATTAGCCAGCCACGCTTAAACTCCGCGAGCGCCGTGGCGGTGGCGGCGTCGAGCGCGGTCAGGCCGTTGAGTTCCAGACTGCCGCCCTTGAACTCCGCGAGCGTCGTGGCGATGTCGACGTCGAGCTTGGTCACGCCGTTGAGCACCAGGAATCCCTTGAACTCCGCGAGCGCCGTGGCAGTGGCGGCGTCGAGCGTGGTCAGGCCGTTGAGGTACAGATAGAGGCCCTTGAACTCCGCGAGCGCCGTGGCGGTGTCGGCATCGAGCGTGGTCAGGCCGTTCAGGTTCAGGGTACAGAACCCGCCGCCCTTGAACTTCGCGAGCGTCTTGGCGGTGGCGGCGTCGAGCGCGGTCAGGCCGTTGAGCTCCAACCTACGACCCTTGAACTCGGCGAGCGCCTTGGCGCTGGCGGCGTCGAGCGTGGTCAGGCCGTTCAGGTACAGCACTTGGTCCTTGAACTCCGCGAGCGCCTTGGCGGTGGCGGCGTCGAGCGTGGTCAGTTTCGGGAGTCGCCCATCCCATTTCGTCGACCCCGTGAGCGTCTTGGCGGTGTCGGCGTCGAGCGCGGTCAGGCCGTTGAGCTCCAACTTGCGGCCCTTGAACCCCGCGAGCGTCTTGGCGATGTCGGCGTCGAGCGCGGTCAGACCGTTGAGGGTCAGGGTAGAGCCCTTGAACTCCGCGAGCGCCTTCGCGGCGTCGGCGTTGAGCGTGGTCAGGCCGTTGAGGTACAGCCCGCCGCCCTTGAACTCCGCGAGCGTCTTGGCGTTTTCGGCGTCGAGTGTGGTCAGACCGCTGAGGTTCAGTGAGCCCTTGAACTCCGCGAGCGCCTTGGCGATCTCGGGGTCGAGCGACTTCAGCCCATTCAGGGGAAGGCTACGTTCTATGAAGGACGTGCCGATCTTGCCCTCGATCACCACCCTCACCCCCGGAAACTCCGCCGCCAGTTTCTTGGCCTGCTCCGGCGCCAGGCTTTCGATCTGGTTCGTGTCTGCGGGCAACTCGTCTGCCAGTGCGTGAGCGGGGCTGAGCCACACGAGCGACACAATCAGGGCGGCAACAAGGATCGACGCGCCAGCGGCGGGCTTCATGGCAGACCTCAAAAGGCGACGCAGTTCTTTCCTGTCCCCGCGAGCCCGCAGCAACAGCAAGGGAAAACGTGATCGAATCTGCTTACGGATTGCGGGGCGGGAGATTTCTCGGCTCGGGTGCGGGCTGCAGCTTCCACTGCGCGTAGGGCAGGCTCCTCGGCGTTTTGTCGATGGCCCCTCCGATCAGCAGTCGATCGATTTTCTCCAGGTCGATTCGACAGGGACCAACCACGGGGCTCGTGCCCACGAGCAGATTTCCCTCGATGCCCGTGGCTGTCATCCGCAGCCGCTGGGTGCTGCCGCTCACGCTCTCCACGAACAGCCCCTGGCCAGCCTGCGGCTGCGGGGGTGTCCACGGCGTTTCCAGATTCTCAGGATGGAGCCAGATCAGCCTGGAAACATCGCTTCTCGAAATGGACAGCGGCTTGCCCTTGGGGTTGGCCTCGACGGCGATGCGAACCGTCTGGGCATCCATCGAGATCAGTCGGCCACGGAGGTAGTCCCCCTGCAACGACCGCAGCACGTGCGTCGGCGGCTGCTGCCGCTGCGACCGGGGCAGCACCGAAAGGCTGCGGAATTTTTCAGCCGTCATGCTCTTGCCGGACGCGGGCGCGAGTTCCACCGCCTGCACCAGATCGGCCGCGACCGTGACCGGCTCGCTCTCGGGAAGCTGCACCCGAACGCCCTGTTCGTCGATCGACTCCACCCGGCAGGGCAGCGTTTCTCCGGTCCGCAGGATCAAGAGCGACCCAAACTGGTTCTGGGCATTCTCGCCCCCGTTCACGGCTTCTGGCGGAAGCAATCTGTCGTGGGCCTGCAGTGCCTGCTGGATCATCTGCGGATTTCGACCGAGCTGGGCAATCTGCTGACGAACCATGGCGATCTCGCGTGGCTTATCCTCGCCGTTGGGCTGCAGCCGCATCTGCAGTTTGCTCCCCACCCTGCCCCGCAGCAGATGCTGGGCATCCTCAAGCGAAAGGCCCTCGGTGTCCACGAACCGGCCATCCCCGCGCGGCGCGATGGCGAGGATCACCTCGCCCGGCTTGACGCCCGCCCTCTGCGCGGCGGAGCCGGCAATCAGCCCCACCACGGCAGGTCGGCCGTTGATGGCGCCGATATGGCCGCCGATCCCGCCGATCGCCCCGGCCACGGCCGCCGCTGCATCGGCCCGCGGTGGCTCGACATACGTGATCGTCGCCTGTGGCTGCCCCCCATCCGCAGTCCATGCCAGCGGACTGGCGGTCAGGCTGCCGAGCGGACGCCAGGCGAGAGCCGCAGGGTGTGGCGTCTCGTGATCGCCATCGCCAGCCGCAGCACCACCCACCAGGCAGCCCCAGACCGATCCCTGCTCGCAGGCAAGTCGCCCGATCCTGCCTGGCACGATCTGCTGCGATTCGGACGGCCTCGTGCTGGCAAGCGTCGCCAGGGTCGCGATCGGCAGCGGCACCGGATCGATGATGGCCGGATGCGAGAGCCACACGATCCCCTGCTCCACCCGCAGAAGGCTGCCCGTCAGTCGTGATCCACACAGGTCGGTTGCCCGCAATTCTGGCCGCGAGACGGCCGGCGGTTCATCTGCCGATCCTTCTTGCGTGGTGGCCGCAGTCGATGGAAACACGACCTCCTGGACGGTGTCGATGGGAATCCGCCGTGGCTCTCCGCCCACCGCGTCGGCGGTGGAACGCACCGTCAGGTGTCCCGATCCCTGCTCCATCCCCTCCACGATCGCTGCCAGCGACCCGCCGTCGCGCAGGCGGATCGAGCCCGCCCGGCTGGTGTCGAGGCCGAGCGAGCCGCCCGGCCACGGCGAAACACGGAGCGACTCAAGCGACGCTGCGCCCGCGACGACCGAGAGGGAAAAGCCGCCGCCACGCTTTCCGCCAGCGGGCGGAATCGTGAGATCAGCAATCGGCTGATCTCCACGGGGCAGCATGACGGCCAGTCGGCCGGCCTCCTGATCGACGAACACCGTCACCGCCAAGCCGCGTTCGGGCAGATCGCCACATCGTTCGAGATCGGCGCGATTGCCACCGCTTTCTTCCGGTCCGTTTTCCTCCCGCACCGCCACCACTCCGTCGGGCCGCACCTGGAGCCTGTAGCCCCTGGAGGAGTCCTTGGCCTCACCCACGCCAAATGCCATTCGCAGGGTCGGCCGCTCCTGCCAGGAGAGCGTGATGTCGTAGCGTGTGCGAGGCCCTGCCTGAAGATCGCGAAAGAGCGTGGCCCCCGACGCGTTGCTCGCAAGGCGGCCTGCCTCATCCCGCCACGAGCCTGATGGAGCCTGCTGCCAGCCTGCGAGCCCGCCGCTCCCAAAAGAGCTCGCCCCTGCCTCGCCGTGAAACAGACTCCGCACTGCATCCCGTCGCACGCGCAGCCTGACGGGCGCATCGGCCGGGCCGATGACCGCCAC
>CANHYS010000016.1 GCA_947464585.1 Planctomycetaceae bacterium
CACCGTCACCTTCCCTGGTGGCGAGCGGTCGAAGTAGACACGGCTCCCGAGGACCCCATCGAGGACGCTCGTCAGATCCCAACTCGGCCGATCCTGCGGCGGCGGCGAGAGGATCTTGTAGGACTCCGCCACAGAGCCAGGCCCATCCGGCAGATTCTGACACACCTCGGCGAACCGCTCGAGCCTCCGCCCGTCTCGCCCGCCCGCGGCCCGCCCACCGACTGGGGCGAGCTCGTGCAGATCCATGACGAGCGCGACGTCTTTCAAGCCTCGCCCGACGAGCTGCCCGTGATCGATATTCACAGCCTCTGACGCACGCGGGAAGCAAAGCACCGAAGCCCCTGAACCGGCGGACTGGAGCAGGTCTGCGTCGAGGCGAACAAATCGCAGCGTTGCTGTGGGGTGAGAGGCGTTTCAAGGAGCCCCCCCGAACGCCCAGGCCGCCTCCCAGCTCACGAGTTGCTCGCCAGCCGAAAGACTCTGCGGAAGTGCCATTGACCGGGCTAGTCTCCGTTCGCTGACGCGATCACGGAAAAACGACAATCACGCCTGCCGCTCGGAGTATCCAGCAGCGGTACATCGTTATGGTGCGGCGCTTTTGGGTTTCGGGAAAAGATCGCTGGCTGCAATCGCCTGGATCAGAGAGCGTATGCCGCAGCGTGTGTTGGCTGTCGAATCGACGATCGCCTCGATAACGCGGCGGTCGGCGTAGGAGACGTTCGCACCGGTCGCATACCGCGACATGTGGATGATGAACCCGCGGGCCAATCGCTTTGGATCGGCAGCCAGCATTTTCTTGAGCTCGTCGACGCCGGCGAACGTCCGCCCGTCCGCGAGTTGGCCGGACGCATCGACCTTCGGCCCGAGCCGGTAGATCGCCTGCCATTTCTCGACGGCGTCGGCTGGCGGCATGTCACCGCCGCTGCTGCGATAGCGGTCGCGGAAGCCTCCGATCGGATCAAACGCCTCGAGCGCAAGTCCCGGCGGATCGATCACGCGATGGCAGACGGCGCAAGATGCGTTCGTACTGTGGACGGCGAGTTGCTCGCGAATCGTCGTCGCTCCGCGGGTATCCGTATCGATCCCCGGAATGCCCGGCGGCGGCGGGGGCGGAGGCTCGGCGAGCAGCCGGTCCATCAACCATACGCCCCGCTTCACCGGCGACGTGGTCGTGCCATTGGCCGTGACCTTGAGGATCGACGCCTGTGTGAGCAGGCCGCCGCGATGGCTCCCCGCGGGGAGTTGCACGCGACGCACCTCGACCCCATCGACTCCCGGAATGCCATAGTGCTCCGCGAGCCGCTGCGTCAGCATCGTGAAGTCGGCGTCCACGAGGTTGACGATCGGCTCGTCATGGGCGATCAGTTCGCGGATGAAGGCCCGCGTTTCCGCCACCATGCCGTCGTGCAGCGGCACGCGATATTCTGGATAGAGTTTCTGATCGGGAGCCGTCTCGTTCATCCGCCGCAGTTCCAGCCACTGGTCGGTGAAGTCCTCCAGAAACTGGTCGCTCCGCGGATCGGAAAGGAGGCGGTCGACTTGTTCGCGGATCACGCCGGGTTCGGCGAGCGATCCGTTCGCGGCCGCCGCGAGCAGCGGCTCATCGGGCGCCGAGTTCCACAGCCAGTAGGAGAGACGTGAGGCGAGCGCGAAAAGGTCGAGCCGGTCGTCGGCCCGGTGGAAGAGGAACTGCGGCGACGTGAGCACGGCCACGTAGGCCCGGCGCATCGCGTCTTCGAAGCAGTCGTCGGCGGCGAGTCGCGAGGCGACGAGCGCCACGTAGGGCTCAACGGCCTTGGCCGACACGGGCCGGCGGAAGGCTCGGGGTAGAAAGTCGGCGAGCAACCGCCGGGCGTCATCCAGAGGCGCCGACGACTGCACGGTTTCGAGCGGCCGATTTCGCTCCTCCGACGGGATGTCATTTTCGATAGTGGGCACACGGTAGAGTGCTTGGGTGAGCTTGAACCGGCGCACGGGCGGCACGGCTTTCGCGTCGGCGGGCCAGACGGCGATCGGCAGGTCGCCGAAGAGCCGGCGGTGGCTCTCGGGCGGCCAAATCTCGTTGATTGGCCCTTCGATCTCGAACCAGTCGAGCGCGACGCCGGGACCTGTGTAGTCAAGAATGATCGGGCCGGTGCGAAACCGCAGCGAGACCGGATCGATCACGAGGTCATCGCGGGGATCGAGCCAGGTGAGGATCTCGTGCTCGGTGGGCGTCAGCGAAGGGGCCGTGAACGTGCCGAGGGGCCGGCTGCCGCTGTTTTCCTTCTGATCGGCGTACGCCCAGAGCGACGCCGCCTGCGGCTCAACCTGCTCGACGCTTCCCTTGTTCCATAGGAAACCCCACACTGATACGCGCAGGCGATACCGTCCGGGAAACACGGGCGACGCACACAGCCTTGCATAGCCGCCTATCCCTCCACTGGGATGGCCGAGCATCCCGAAGGCGCTTGTGCTCTTGTGAACGCCGTTCCTCTTGTAGGCGGCCTCGCGATCACCACGGAGTTGGTGCATCCGCTTGAATTTCTGGTCGCCATCGAGCCCCGGCGGCTCTGGCTCGGCTGCGGACGGTAGTGGCTGGACCGGGTCGTGCCGAAGATCCTTAAGCAAAACGCCATGGTTGTCGAGCATGCCGTTGAAGATGTTGTACCGCGTGGCCGGATAGAGCCGGGCCTTGTAGACCGGCGGTGCCTGCCTGCGGGTGGCGATCGCGATGTCGAGCGCGCGCTCGGCGGCGGCGTCATAGGCGGCGATGTGAACGGGGGAGAGCTCGAGGCCGTCAGCCACCTTGTCGAATCCGGCCACGCTGCCGTCAGGCGGCAGTTGGGCTCGAATGTCGAGCCCATCGATTGCGAGCAGATTGCGAATCGTGTTTTCGTATTCGGCCGCGGTCAGCCGGCGCATGCGGACACGGCCGTGCTTCGCGATCCTGGCGGCGTCGGCCGCGACCAACCGCTCGTCGAGTTCGCCGGTGAAGACAGCCATATCCTCGTTCGAAGGCCGCTCCAAATCCGCCGGCGGCATTTCTCCCTTGGCAACGCGGTCGTGAATCCGCGTGAACAACCGCATCGCGCCGGGTTCGGCAAGGTCGCGGGACGCGGTGGCGAGGTCCAAGCCGGCCTCCGGCTGCGGGCCCGAATGGCAGCCGTAGCAGTGCTTCTCGAAAAAGGCCTCCGTCGCGTCCGGTGCGGCTGCCGCGGCCGCAGCCGGCCATGCCATGAGGACCAACCACGGCACCATGGCCGCAGCGGGCGCGATGGCACTCGGCGAGTATGCCGTGGGTGCGAAAACCACACGCCGTATCACGAGTCGAGCCCTCGCAGCGTCCCGGTACTCGTCGAGAACGAGTCGACCTCGATGCCCAGACGCTGGAGCATCGTGCAGTAGAGATTGCACAGTGGCTCGTTGTTCTTCTCGTCGAAGGCCAGATAGCCCGGGTGGCGGTAGCCGCCACCGGCGAGGATGATGGGAAGGTTGGTGTTGGAGTGCCAGCTCGCATCGCCGAGGCTGCTACCACAGAGGACCTGCGTATGGTCGAGCAGAGTACCTCCTTGCTCCTGCACGTTGCCGAGCGACTCGAGAAATGCCGCGAGTGTTTTCGTCTGCAACTCCTCGACCGACCGCAGTTGCGCGATCTTTTGTGGCTCGTTGCCGTGGTGAGTGAGGCCGTGCGTGTCTTGCGTTGCGGCAGTGCCGTGCGGCACGACGGATGTGTCGATCATGAGTGCCACAGTCCGGGTCGAGTCGGTCTCGAACGCAAGCCGGATCATGTCGAACATCAGCCGCGCCTTCTCGAAGACGTGGGTGGGTTCCATGATGTCGATCGGCTCGGGCTGATTGACACGGGGCTTGGGCGTCTTCTCCCATTCCATCATTCGCCCCACGCGAGCCTCGACCTCGCGGACGCTCGTCAGATACTGGTCGAGACGGGCCCGGTCGGCCGGGCCGATCTCGCCCTCAAGCCGCGAGGCCTCGGCCCCGATGAGATCCAGCACGCTCCCGCCCGCCTCGATTCGCCGAATCGCCGTCGCTTGCTCCGCGGCCGTACCCGCCACAAACATGCTGCGGAAAAGCCGTTGCGGGCTGACCTCACCGGGGACGACCACTCCCGACTTCGAGATTGAGAGCGATGCTGTTTGAAAGTGTGGCTGCCCGTGCTGTACCGCGAGGGTCAGTGACGGATACCTCGTTTCGAGACCGACCTTCTCCGCGACGAACTGATCGAGCGACTGGGTATTTCGAAATGTAGCGGCCCCGGGGTGGCGGGCACCGCTGAGGAAACACTGGCCTGCTCCATGACCACTACCGCACTCCGGGTGCGAGAGGCCGGAGAACGCGGTGAACCGACCGCGTAGATCTTGCAAAAGGTCGAGATATGGGCTCGATGGAACCGCGGCGGTTTTCCCGGACTCGCCTTTCTCGGGAAAGAAAAATCGCGGCATCCACCCCAGCGGCACGTGGATCGCCACCATCCGCTTGGGCGCCGCGACCGCACCAAGGGCCGCGCGGCCGCCTCCAGGGATCATCGCATCGAGCAGGGGCAGCGCCACGCCAGCACCGGCACTGCGGAGAAATATCCGACGGGAGAGGCTGCGGAGCATTGCGTTCCTTTATGTGAATCACGACCGGCATCGCACAACACGACACCGCCTCGATGATATCGGTTGCCCACAGGTCGGCACCATGAGATGGCCTGTCGCAATTTTGTCCACGCGCGGGGATGGCGTCGGACAGCAGCTGCACATTATGCGACTCTTGTTGTTCCGCGTTGCGCAGAGCTGGAGTGAACGCAGTGTGTTCAACCACTCGATGTAGACAAGATTACGACAACCACTACGCAGGACGCCGCCGCATCGCGTCGATTCATCTGAAGCGAGTTGTCGTACTGGAGACCGCTCCATACCCAAGGTGGGTTCCGTGCCGATCGTCACGCTCATGGATTCGCACGTGGATCATCTGAGGTGCGTCAGTCGCCTAATTCCCATTCCAGAATCTGCCCGTCGGCGACGAGCCGGTCGCGTAGCCGCTGATAGTCAACGTCCTGCACGGACGAACCCGTCTCGATGGCCAGCGCAGCCGCGGCGGCCGCCGACTGCCCGAGCACCATGAACACCGGCTCCATCCGGATCGAACCGTAGGCGATGTGGGACGCGGCAAGGCACACCGGCACGAGCAGGTTCTCGCACTCCTCCCGTCGCGGCCGGATGCTGCGGTAGGCGATGGGGTAGGGCTTCACGCCGACCTGGACATCGCCCTCGTTACGGACCACGCCGGCGGCGGTCACGTAGCGTTGGCAGTTGTGGGAGTCCATCGTGTAGGCGGCCAGGCCCACGGAATCCTCGGCCGATCGCTTCCATTGGCAGTCGTCCTGCGTCATGACGTAGTCGGAGACCATCCGCCTGGCCTCGCGGACATAGAGCTGGTGGGGCCAGTTGTCGTTGTCCACGAACTCGTCCTTCGCCAGCCCGAATCGCCGGTAGCCCTCACGGACCTTCTCGGGCACCCGCGGATGGTTGGCGAGCGTCCACATCAGGCCCAACTGGTAGCGGCGGTGCTCCGCCACGATCCGACGTCGCTCGGCGTGATTCGCCTCCGGATAGTCGTAGTCGCCCCCGATGAAATCAGTGCTGAACGCCCCATTATTGTTTGTGTCGGTCTTGCGATTCGGCATCCGCACTGGGTTCCAGAGGGCCTGGTCGTACCCGGCCTCGATATACCGCAGGAGCAGTTCGTACTGTTTGTCGTCATAGCCTTCTGGCTTGGGCCAGTCGCGGCGGTTCTCCGGAACGTCCGTGGTGCACATGCGGAAGTTGTAGGCCTGCAGGCGGCGATCCCCGTCCCCATCGTTGCCCGGCGGTTCGGGTGAGACCATCGGCACCAGGCCGCTCGACGGCTTGCCTGGAACCACGTAGGGATCGACGTCTAGCGTGAATTGGTGTTTGACGGCGTGCTTCGTGCGAATCCCGTTGAGCGACTCGCCGTAGACGCTCGCCGCCTCGCGGCCCACGTGGTAGGAGACGCCCGCCCTCGCCATCAGGTCGCCCTCGTAGCTGGCGTCGATGAACATCGTGCCCGCGAATCGCCTGCCGCCTTCGGTCCTGAAGGCGACGATCCGTCTGCCGTCCTTTTCGACGCCGCCCGGGCCCAGGTCGAGCGGCGCGTCGAAGACGACCTCGACCCTCGCCTCGGCGAGCCAGTCACGGAAGATGCGTTCGGCCACGTGCGGTTCGAACGTCCACATCTCACGTTCGCCGCTCTCCTTCGGGGCTCGCCGCGACGGCTCGTGCTTCCAGGCCACCGGATCCGCGTAGTGGCGGCCGATCCGCCTGTAAAACTCCCGCGACAGGCCGCCGATTGCCGCTTTGTTGCCGATGTCGGTGGCGCCCAGGCCGCCCGCGGTCAGCCCGCCGATATGCCGCCCCGGCTCGACGAGGATCACGGTCTTGCCCATCGCCTTCGCCTGGATCGCGGCCGTGATGCCGCCGCTGGTCGCGCCGTAGACGACGACGTCGTGGCGCGATTCCGCGGCGGCAGCGGATGCCGCCACCGAGAGGCCCGCGATCACGGGAATGAGAATCGGTCTCCAAGCCATGGTGATGCCTCACGTAGTGAAGGGGCTGGACGGTCGGGTGCCGTCCAGCGGAGCTCGCGGCTTTACTTGCCGCGCGGCACGGCCACGTTCCACTCGGTGGCTGCTCGTGGAAAGTCGGCCGCCTCGACATGGTCCTTCACGTAGACGATTCCGGGAGATTCGTCATGCGGGTTCGCACGTTTCTCATGACCGTTGACCCGCACGATCATCGCACCGCCGATGGCTCCCTTTCCCTTCACGGCCGTATCGAAGCGGCCATCAACGATCGCCGCATAGCCCGTCGCCCCGCGGTTGCCGCGGGCGGAGTCGGGCTCGAAGTAGATGATGCCCGCAGGCAGATCCTTGCCATCGTACGTGACGCGGCCCGTCACTCGGTAGCGGGTGACGCCCGCTTTCTGGCAGCCGCTGCCGCTCACCACCACGGCGAGGGAACAACAGATCGTCGTGATGAGGCGACATCGCCGTACGATCGGATTCCGCACGAGAGCTCTCCGGCCGTCTCTCTGTTGGTGTAGGTGCTGCGGCATACTCGCCTCACGGCACGTCGAACTGTTCGCCACCGTCCCGGCTGGCCATCTGTCGGCACACGTCGAGCGACACGTTGTCGTCGAGAAAACGGATCGCCGCGTCGCCCATGCCGAACACAGCACCGCCGGGGTGCTCGCTGCCGAAGCTCACGTCGTTGAAGTTATTGGTCGAAAACGGCGTCGACCGCATCACGTAGACGAGATTCTTGCCGGAGGCTGGCGTGTTGTTGGCGGTGTTGATCCCCCGCACCCAGTATCGGTAACAGTTGGCGTCGTTCCACGAGAGTTCTGCGCAGACGAGCGTGCGAGACAGCCCGTCGGTGACTTTGGCGAAGGAGATTTTCGAGTTGTAGAAGAGCATGCCCTGAGAGGCCAGATCGCACTGCGTTGACGTGAGATTTGTAGTGTAATTGACGACCGGACTGCTGTTGGGGATCTGGCCGCGGGGGCCAAACACGGCCACATAGTGTGTGGTAAATCCAGTCTCGCCAAATGAAGTGGACTGTGATTGCACGACCCTACTGCTCGGGCAGAAGAACGTATCGATCCTCGCGTTGGTGAAAGTCGTGTTGGTGTAGGGTGGTTGTTGATAGGACGCGTTCAGGTCCGCTTTTTGATAGAGCGAATCCTGCTCGAGGTACGGCAGAATCCTGACGTGGAACGATGTGCCATAGAACGTGCTGCTACCCACGCATGCCGGAGGCAGCACTCGGTTGGCGTCGTGGTAATTGTGCAGTGCGAGGCAGATCTGCTTCATGTTATTGATGCAGGTGCTCCGCCGGGCCGACTCTCGAGCCGACTGCACGGCGGGCAGCAAGAGCCCCACAAGTGTGCCAATGATGGCAATCACTACCAACAGCTCGACGAGCGTGAACCCTCGCCGTGACGGCAAGGATCTATCGTAAGCAATCATTGGAAACCTCCCCGACGCGGCGACGCCGAACGCCTTTTTCAGCAACTTATCATCCGCCGCCCCATGCGGCATGTCGTAATTTTATCCACACAAGGCGGGCGGCCGAAGACCGCGCGGCGGGCAGTTTACCCCTGGCAAAGGCGGTAGCGGGACTCGGCATCGCCGAGCTGCGACCGTTGCCGTTTCGGCTGCATGGTTGCGTGCGGTCCGGCGAAACTGGCATGCTGTCGAGAGACGAAAGTACGGATATCAGGAACCGCTCCCGTGCACGCCGCACCGAAGCCTTTCGACGTGTTGGTCGCTGCCGGCGCGTGGTGCGCCATAGCTGCGGCTGCAGCGGCCGACGTCCGGATCATAAGGGCCGTCGTCGATGGACAGGATATTCCTGTCGATGTGTCGGCGGCCGGCGACGTGGGACCCATTCGCGTGCCATCCAATGCCCGCCGCATTCTGTTCGTGTTCGAGGGAGAGGCTGAGGAGGGGAATGCAGGTCGTGCGACCGCCCCAGCGGGTGTTGTTGGCGGAAAGGCGGCACATGTACTTCCGCCACTGCGTGGCACCAGGCTGCGTTACCGGCTCGACGGCATCGATGCAAACTGGCGGGATGCGCCGGCACATGGCCGCCTCGCTCTGACATTCCTCGACGCCGCCGGCAACACGGTTGGTAGTTCCGAGGCCAAGATGCATGGAATCTCGGAGGGCTGGGGAGGGCTGCCGGAAACGTCACCGATGCAGGCGTCCACGTTTTCGGCCGTCGCACCGCCGCTGGCCTCTCAAGTGATCGTGAACGTTCTGTCCAACGGTGGCGACCAACCAGTGGGCGTTATGGCGGTCGACGACGTCGTCCTCGCGGTGGCCACTGCGGGTGAGGAGCCGCTACGGCACGCACTGCCGCTCGAGGGCCTCGGCGACGAGTTCCATCCGCTGGCGACACCGACAGGGTGGGGTCGGTTCGGATCTCGCGGCGAGATGAGCCGAGTGGCGGTGCGTGCCGATTCTGGAAAACCGATCCTCGTGATCGATGACGACGATCCCACCGAGTACGGCTCATGGGTGAGCAGTCGAGGTGAAGTGCCGGTGGAAGCGGGAGACGTGGTGACCGCGTCGTGGCGGGCCGCGTATTCGCTGGGCCTTGGCGGACACGTGAGCGCCACCTACGACGGCCTCGAGCCCGGCACCTACTGGTTTCGTGTGGCCGCGTGTCTGCCGGGCGGCCAGTCGACGGGTGCCGAGGCCGGCGTCAGAATCCTGGTCATGGTGCCGTGGTATTGGCGTCGCGACGTATGGGCGGGGTGCGCGGCGTTGGGGCTCGCGGCCGGTGCGTTCGTCGCCCGGGCGGTGTCGCTGGCCCGCATGAAGCGGCGGCTCGACGAGATGGAACGAGCTCTTGCGCTCGATCGGGAACGGGCGAGGATCGCGCGGGACCTTCATGACGACATCGGCGCCGGACTTACGGAAATCGCCATGCAAACCGACTGGGTCCGCCGTGACGTGCAGGGGCTGGTGTCAGCGGCCACGGTGGCCCGCGCTGAAAAGGCCTGTGCCTCGGCGATGGATCTGGTGCGGAGCGTCGATGCCATCGTGTGGGCCGTCAATCCCGCCAACGACACGCTCGACCGGTTCGTGCCCTATCTGACCCACTCGGCCGAGCAGTTTCTCGACGCCGCCGGCGTGAGCGTTCGGTTCGACATGCCCGATCAGGTGCCGCCGCTGCCGCTGTCGGGCACCGTGCGACACGATCTGTTCCTGGTCGTGCGTGAGGCGATCAACAACGCCATAAAGCATGCGCGGCCGCAGGTGGTGCGGCTCGGCATTCATTTGGAGAGCCCGGGGGCGGCGGGGACCGGCACGAACCGTCTGAACCTCGTGATCTCCGTCGAGGACGACGGCCTTGGATTTGATGCAGCGCGATCGTGGCGCGATGGTGCTGCGGCGAGCCGGAACTCAGCGCCAATCCAGGCCCGGGGCGGAGCGGGGTTGGCCAACATGCGGCGGCGGGTGGAGGATCTCGGTGGTCAGATCACGCTGCGAAGCAATCCGGCCGCCGGCACGCGGATCGAAGTTGTCGTGCCGCTGGCGGCGGATCGCCCTGAAGCATTCAATCACCGAAGCGCAGGAGCACCATGAGTACGATCTCAGTGGCAGTGGTCGAGGATGACGTCAGACTTAGGCAGACCTTCGTCGACGTGGTGGAAAGCTCGAAAGAATTTCGCTGCCTGGGGGCTTTTGCCACGGGTGCGGAGGCCGTGGACGGCATTCCGAAACTCATGCCCGACGTCGTAATCATGGACGTGAACCTGCCCGACACAACGGGTGTCGAGTGTGTGAAGACGCTCGCGCCCCAGCTTCCCGGCACGCAGATCCTGATGGTGACGGTCTATCAGGATCCCGACACGACGTTTCAGGCGCTGGCCGCCGGCGCCCACGGTTATCTCGTGAAGCCGGTGCTTCCGGAGCGGCTCCTGGAGGCGATCCGTGAGATTCGGGCCGGCGGCGTGCCGATGAGCCGCACGATCGCGCGGAAGGTCATCGAGACATTTCGCAGCCGCGAGGCGGCCCTGACGCCCGACAGCGCTGTCGCTGCCTCGGCCGCTGTCTCCACCGATGACGAGTCGCTCACACCTCGGGAGCAGCAGGTGCTCGAACTGCTCGTGGAGGGCTTTTCCTATAAGGAGATAGCCCAGCGGCTCGCGATCTCGATATCGACGGTGGGTACCTACGTACAGCGGATCTACGAAAAGCTGCACGTGTCGAGCCGCCGCGAGATCATGGCCCGCCGCCGGCCGGGCCGGAGGTGACGAGGACCCGCAGCAGTGTTCTGCCTCCGGCAGAGTGACCCCATCGCATCGATCGACCGCGATGTGCCGAGCTATTTGCAGAATCTCGAACATCTCCTGCAGTATCGCTTTTGACCACCCTTCGCGCTGGAGCGGCTCTCCGCGGCCCGCGGTTTGGAAGCCCGCATCACGCGAGCCCGCTTGGCACTGCCACGGTGACAGGGCATCGTCTAGGCCACCGATGAGGGCTGGCGAAAGCTCGAAGAGCATCAGGCGATCTTGCCCACGCGGCGAGCCACCCCGCTGTAGGAGCGGCGGACAGGGCACTTCGCCATGCTAAACCGCCTGGCCTTCGTGCCCTTGGCAGCCTCACGTTGCAGCGGACTTCCTGTCCATGAGCCGGCGCCGATCCGGATGTTGCTTGTGCACCTGGCCGAACCGCTCAAGCCTCTACCACAAATGCTGAATTGCGGCCGCTGATACCTAGAAAAAAGCGGCACAGGTCTCCCCGTGCCGCTCTTTCGCGCGCAGGCCATCAAGCTGGCCACGCCCGACAAGCCTCCCGATACCCACACCCAGCGCAGCCAACAGTGGACGGCGCCGGATAGAACACGCCCGACTCGATAGCCCGCCAAACCCGCTCCACGCCGGCCAAGCTGCGTTTCACGTTCCCCGGCTCGACTTCGCGGACATGCTCTTCGACGACCGGCTCCTTGGTCTTCGTAAGGACCAAAAACCGTGTCGCGATCTTCTTCCCCGGTGCGATCTCACTGGCGAGGTGGCTATACAACACCAACTGCTCGCCTGAATCCTCTACCTGCTCCTGACTCCACTTCCCCCGACTGGTTTTAATATCTGTAACCACCAATGAATCCGAGTCTTCCGTGAGCAGGTCGACCCTCCCGTACAAATCCGGCACGCCTTCAACCAGCATGCCGCGAATCTCCTCCTCGACGCCCAGCACCCGCCCCTGAACGCTCGCCGCTGGGCTGTTCAGGAACGCCGTGAGCATCTTCCCGGCCAGAGCATCCAATGAGCCCCGGGTTTCTGTGCTGCCAAACTGGATCGCGTCTGGCTCGTGCGGCAGCCATGCAGAGCGGTAGGCGAACATGAGCCGCTCGACGTCGGGTTGCTCTTCACCGGATAGGATCGCTTGGAAGTGCTGCTCGATGGCCGTGTGAATCCCGGTGCCGAAGACGAGGGCACTGGATACAGACTCCTCAGGCAGGCCATCGATGTACCGGAACTTGTATTTCAGCGGGCAGGTTCGGAACGTTGAGATGGCTGACCAACTCACATAGTCCCGGCCGGTGAGCTTCTTCGCGACTTCGTTAGCGGGGTTGGTGCTGGTGGACGTGATGGCGGGCAAGAGTTCAGTCCCGGCGATCATCAGGCACCTCCAGTCGTTGCATAGGCCCCGTTGCCATTGCTGCCGGGGCTGGTGGTCGGCTCGTCGCCCTTCAGTTCATCGATGAGGTTGCTGGCCTGCCGGATGCCCAGTTCGTCCGCAGTGGTCAGGCCGAAGCGTTCCCGGAGCATCCCAACGAGGTCGATCTTCCGGCGAGCAGCGATGGCCCAGATGGCTTTGACCTGCGAAGCCGTGGCGGGCCGTGGGCTGGGGGCGTCACGGAAGACGGCACGGTTGGTCGCACGTGTCTCGGCACAGTTAGCCGTGACCGTAACGCCCCGAATGGCTGGGCTCGTGCGGACATCGATCACTTCCTGCGGCTGGCTGGCATCGCTCTGGCCGTCGCCGGGGAGCCGGGCGATCTGGTCTTCGACGGCCTTCTCGCAACTCTGATACGCCTGCTGCACGACCGTCTGAAAACCCTCGCGGTCATGAAGCAGGGAGCCGTCGAGTTCAGCCTCGATGGTGCAGGAGGCCGAGGCACTGGAGAAGCCGGGTAGACCGACTTTCTTCGAGACGCCGGCATG
>CANHYS010000017.1 GCA_947464585.1 Planctomycetaceae bacterium
AAGAGCTTGGCCGTAAACTGGTCGCCACCGGTGGTCGTGACGTCATCGATATCAGCTCGGAGGTCCTGCAGGGCCATCTCCTCCGCCAGCCGCCGCCGCTCCCGGACCGTCTCCACAATCTGCTGCTGCCGGCGGGCCACGAGGCGATCGATGCTGCCCAGGGCGGCCGCGGCTACGGCGAGTCCCACGGCGAACGGCACCGCCGTCCGCCACCAGCCCGTGCTCTCCGGTGTCGGCACCTGCACCGCGAGATCGGCCGGCGGTGGTTCGAATGCAGTGCTCGCCGAGGCCGCGCGTGTGCCGGGCGGGATGACCAGGCGATCGACCACCGGCATGCCGCCACCGGCGACGATTCGCCCGCGTTCCATCCAGAGCTGTCGGTCGGCGATCGCCGCGACCGCCGGGTCGTGTGTCACCACGACGATGGCCGTGGTGCCCGCCGCCTTGATCTCAGACAGAATGCGGACGATCTCCTGTTCCGCAAAGAGATCGAGGTCGTTGGTCGGCTCGTCGGCAAGGATCACGCGGGGCTCCGTCGCCAGCGTGCGGGCCAGCGCCACCCGCCGCTGCTGGCCGCCCGAGAGCTCAGCCGGATAGGCGTCCCAACGCTCCGCAAGGCCGACTTGGGCCAGCATCTCCTGTGCCTTGGCGGATGCCGCGTCGCGATCCCGGCCGGCGATCAATTGCGGCAGCATCACGTTGTCGATCACCCGCAGCCCGGGCAACAAAACGCTCTCCTGGAGCAAAAATCCGATCTGCTCCGCACGGGCTGTCTGGATTTCATGGGGCCGAAGGCTGGTCCATGGGCGTCCTCGAAAGGAAACGCTGCCGCTCGTCGGCGCACACAGCCCGCCCAGCAGGGCGAGCAGCGTCGATTTTCCTGATCCCGAACGACCACAGATCGCGACACACTCACCGGGAGCAACCTGCACCGAGACGCCGTCCACGGCGGCGATCGTGCCGCGGCGGGTCGTGTAGGCGAGGTCGGCGTTCCGCGTCTCGATGACGGGCTGAATGGTCATGAGCCCTCCCCGCGGACGAGTGCCCACGCCTCGCGGCCCGCGGCGATCGCCGCCGCCACCACCGCCGCCACGACGGCGGCCGTGGTCACCAGCAGCAGGCTGATCAGCCCAAACCAGAGACATTCCACCAGCGTGGGCTCGACAAAGGGAATCTCACGGCGAATGAGCAGGAATCCGACCGTGCGGATGAATGCGGCCAGCAACGCGGCCGCGACCACGACGCCCACGAGCCCCCCGGCGAGGGCCGCAACAGCCGCCTCCACAGCCACCACCATGATGATGTCGCCACGGCCGAGCCCGAGCGAAAGCATCAGCCCAAGCTCACGCCGCCGCTCGGCGAGCATGCCCGTGTAGGCCACGCCCACGAGCACGGCCGGCGCGAGCAGGCACACGACGAGCAGCGCGAGGGAACTCCGCGTGAGGGCCGCGACCGCCTGCCGCACGTCGATCTGGCTGCCGTTGCCGGTCGTCACGCCGACACCTGCAACCGTCGCCAGCGCAAACCGCAGCTCGTCCGGACCACGGCCCGCGGCAAGTCGCACGAGCACCCCGCTCGGTGCGGCGATCGCGTCTCGAACCAGCGGCGTGCCGGCGGCATCCACGCATCCCGCGTCGCCCAGCCGGTCTGCCGTATCCCCCGCCATGAACAGCGACCGCTCGAATGGCCCCGAGCCGGTGAGTCCGAGCCGACCGTACACCACCAGATCGACTCCCTGGATCGTGAACCGTTCTCCCACCCGCTCCGGCCGCCGTCCACCGACGATCACGTCGCCGCACGTGAACGGCCTGGCGAGCGACTCGACGATCCACGGTCGAACGGTGAAGTCGGTTGCCGCATCAAACACCACCACGTCGATGGGGAGGTGGCCGGCCGCGTCGGCCAGTTGAAGCGTCGACTGGCCGGCCACGCGTTCCACCACCGGGAGACCGGCGATGCGGGCGACTGTTTCAGGCAACAGCGTCGCCCGCGACGGCTCGACTGTCAGCAGGGACGGCGTGAGATTGGCGGTGACGCCCTCCGGCAGGACGACCGCATCGGCGCCGAGCCGTAGAAGACTCTGATCCAGCGACCTGCCAATCGACGTCTGGAAGACGAGCGACCCGAAGGTCGTCGCTCCTGCGACAGCGATCCCGGCGGCCAGCAGGCCAAGCCGCCATGGCCGGCGGATGGCGTCGGTGACCGCCATCCGCGCGAGCGTGAGGCCGTATCCGCGGGCACTCCTCGCCATTACACGGTGCAACTGCGGCTCAACTTCAGCTGCTCGACCGTCGACGGCACGATCACGCAGTCATGATGGCCGCCGAAGTTCGGCATGTAGCCCACCTGCTCGAGGGTGTCCTGCCGGAAGACGAAGGCCCCTGCCTCCATCCGCTGGAAACCGGAAAAGATCACGATGGCATACTTGCCGTCGTAGGTCGTGCACGAAGTCTGGCAGTCCACGCCGATGTTCCGGAACTTCTTGATGACCTTCCAGCTCTTCGTGTCGACCACCACGAGATCTGACTTCATCGGCTTCGGCCGCAGGATGGTGACGAAGCATTTCGTGCCGTCGGTGGAATAGTTGATGTGGAACGGCGAAGGATACTCCCCCTTCCATTCGGCGTCCTTGACAAACGTCACTCGCTTCCACTGCCGCGGATCGGCGGCCGACGTGTCGAACACAGCCACGTTGTTCGCCCGCAGGTTGTTCATGATGCAGAGGTGGTTCCCGGTGGGATTGAAGCCCGATTCGTGGATCGGGTTGCCCACGGCCGGCAGATCGACCACCCAGGTGTCGGGGCTGCTCGACACCTTCTCCAGCTTCCAGTTATCCGGCATTCCCTCGTTGGCCTGAAGGAAGCAGACCGGCTCGAAGGTGGTGCGATCGACGATGAATCCGCCGCCGCACATGCGCAGGCCCATCAGCGAATAGCGGCCACGCGGGTCGTGCAGGCAGAAGTCGAGCCCGGTGAGACCACGCGGATCGTTGCCGGGCACCTGCCCCCGCTCGACGCGGAGTTCGGCCATCGGGGCCATCTCGAAGTTGATCTTGTTGCCGGTCGTGCCCTCCAGGTCGTAGCGGCCGAGGTCGAGGCTCGGGGCGAGCCGCGTGAGGATGATCCGGCCGCCCTTCGTCCAGGTCTCACCGAGACTGTCGGCCTTCGGCACCCAGTCAGCGCGAAACGCATTGAGCACCTTCGTCTTCTCGTCGCCACGGGCCCGCGAGAAGAAAGCCACCACGTCTTTCTGGCCGTCGCCACATGCGAATCCAGTTCCGTCCGGAAACGGCACCGTATGAACGCCGAGGCCGATGCCGGTCGTCTCGGCGACGTCCTCAAGCAATTCCATCTGGCCGGTCTTGCCATCGTAGCCAACGCGATAGATGTGGTTGCCCTGCCCGGCCGTGCCGAGCATGCCGTTCTCACGGATCCTCGTCTTCAGGCCGTACATCAGGATGTTGTCGCCCCCCTGGGTCGAGTTGATGAACTCGAACCCCTTGTACGGATCGCCGGAGTCGGCGGGAAACGCGGCGAGATGGTGGGAGATCGGGCAGCTGTCGCCGTAATTCCAGTAGGAGATCCAGGCGAGCGTCTTCTGCGTGGCGAGATCGACTGCGTGCGTGCCGCCGCCGAGTTTTTGCGGCGTCAGCAGGATGAAGCGGCCGAGCTTTTCACGGAGACCTTCCGAGCGGGCATCCTCCGCGGGGATTCCGTCGGCCGGTGCATCGGGAGCGGCTGCTTCGGCGGTGCGGTCGGCAGTGCGTCCGCGGTAGAGGCCGAGGGCGGTGACTCCGGCCAGACCGGCGGTGCCGTAGCGAAAGAGATTCCGGCGGGCCAGTTTCGAGTCGAATAGACGATTCATTGCGTTATTTCCGGCGAACGATTTGGACTTGGCTCTGGCATTGGCACAGCTGCTGGCCCCAATGACACATACTCTAACGGACAGCCCGCCATGGCGGCGCCCGGGATCTCGGCGAGCAGTGCTTCGGGCAATGGCGGCTCAACACGGATGCGACCTGCCAGGTCGCGAAAGCCCTGTCTGGAGATGCCGGGCCAGACAGCCTCGACGGAGCCATCTGGCTCGACGAGCGCGAAACAGCCCGCTTTGGTCACTCCCCATTCCCGTGCAAGTTCGCTTTCCGGCTGCGCGATGAACGGCATCGCCAGCCCTGTCGCCGCAGCAAAGGCGTCTGCATCCGCCACAGTCCCCTCGATGACTGCCGTGCAGGTAGCGAACTCTCGCAGGTGTGGCGCGAGAGCGGTGGCCGTGACCGCAAAGCCTTTGCTGCACTCGCAGTCTGCCTTGAGGAAGATGATGACGCCGGGGCGACCATTCGGGAGGATTGCCTCTGCAAGCGCCGCTGGCAGCCTTCTCGCACCGTTGGCATTCAGGGCTGCCGTGTCGCGAGCCGGGGCGGCATGAAGACTCAGTCCCGTGGGGGCCGCATGTTTTGGAACGTCGCGAATCCCTGTAGCCGAGAGCCCGCTCATCACGGGCGGGTTTTCAACGACAGACGCGGCGTCATCCCAGTTGACGAAGCCGCACCCTACAGCCGACAGGAACACCGCGCACGCCACCAGGCCGAGCAGGAAGCCGGTGAGCTGACCGCTTCGAGGATCCGTTCCCAGCCAACTCTGGCGCGTGGAGATCATGGGGTATCCGTCCAGAGCCAGCCTGTCGGCATTCCCAGCGGGCTCGCGCCGACCCAGCGGGCTCGCGCCGACCCAGCGGGTCGGCGACCCGTGGCATCGTGAGCGAGTCGCCCTGCCGCTGTTCCCACTACAATACAGCAGCGCTTCGTCCCATCAAAAGGCTGCCCCATGAACACTCCCGCCCACGCGTCTGATTCTGCTCCATCGACGCCCCGGACGACCGTCGGAGGCGGCTCCGTCCGTCGCGACTTCCTCGCCGGCATGGCGGGCATGGCCGGCGCGGCTGGCCTCTTCGCCGCCGTTCGCGACTCCGCAGCCGGCGACGTCGCCTTCATGAACAACGTTCCCGACCCGCTGCTCGGCGAGGAGGAGTTGCCGACGTTCCGCTTCGCCCTCGAGAAGTCGGAGGGCCGCACGCAGGGTGGAGGCGTCGCGAAGGAAGCGACCGTCAAGCAGCTGCCGATCTCGAAGGGGATCGCAGGCGTCTCGATGCGGCTCGAAACGGGCGCGATGCGCGAACTCCACTGGCATGCCACCGCCGCCGAGTGGGCGTTTGTCGTCAGCGGCAGGGTTCGCACCACGGTGGTCGATCCGCAGGGCCGTTCCGAGACGAACGATTTTCAGCCGGGCGATATCTGGTATTTCCCGCGTGGGCACGGCCACATGCTGCAGTGCCTCGGAAACGAGCCCTGTTTCTTCATCCTCGTGTTCGACAACGGCTACTTCTCCGAGTTTGGCACGTTCAGCGTCTCCGACTGGATCGGCCACGTGCCGGCGGCGGTGCTGGCCAAAAACTTTCGCGTGCCGGAGGCGACATTCCAGGCGTTTCCCCGGCAGGAGGTCTACTTCGCGAAGGGGCCGGTGCCGCCGGAGCCCGCCGCCGTGCCGCTCCAAGGGATCAAGCCGCCGCCCCTCACCCATCGGCACTCGCTCCTCTCACAGGCGCCGCTGCACACGTTCGCCGGTGGTCGTGAGTGGCGGGTCGAGGCGAAGGACTTCCCGATCTCGCAGACGATCACCGGGGTCGTGCTCGAACTGGAGTCGGCCGCCCTCCGCGAACTCCACTGGCATCCCAACGCCGACGAGTGGCACTATCTCCTCTCCGGCCGCGTGCGAGTGACGCTCTTTGGCTCGCGCGGGCGGTACCGCGAGGAGACGCTCGACGCCGGTGACGTCGGTTACATTCCGCAGGGCTACGGCCACTCGATCGAGAACATCGGCAGCGGGAACGCTCGCATCCTGATTGCCTTCAACTCTGGGGAATACGAGACGATCGACCTGTCCCAACTGTTGGCCGCCCAACCGCCCGATGTATTGGCAACGAACTTTGGCCGGCCGGCGGCCACGTTCGACGCCTTTCCCAAGGCCGACGTGTTTATCAGCGGGGACTGACGTCTTCAGCCGCGGCGGCCTGTGCGGCGAACCGGTGGAGTTGGTCTCCTGCGAGAGACGACCGGTGATTCCAGCGGCGCGGCGAGGTGCGTGAGACTATTCTGCGCCGGCCGCAAGCGAGAGCGACTGGGCTGCAGCCGCATACGCCCGTTCCCTTGATGACCTTTTGCTCCTAAGCCCTCACATCGCTTGGCACAGGAAATCCACCCCGGACAGAGCAATCTATCCTGTCAAGATAGGCACGCTACATACACGATTTTATCTGTGACCATCCGTCAGATGCCACAATGATAGCAACGGTTCGAAGAATTTCAGCCTTGTCTGTAGGGTCAGATGGAGGCAGTTCCCAGTCGACTTCTCTGATATTTTTCAATGTGCTATACGCCTGACCATACCATTTTTTCTCCTTGCAGATCATGTGAAGCATCGTCATGGCTAAGTGACATTTACTGTCTCGAGCACCCGTATGAAGTGATCTGCAATGATTTTCTTTATCTCCCGCCTGCCCACTAACAGCTTGCGCCAGCCGCTTGAACACACTATAACCCACTCGTAACGCAGCATAAGAACCTAACGACGCGGCTCCAACGGCGACATCACGGGCAGCGTCTTCTTTTTTGGCGATAAAATATAGTACGTTTTGATAACAGGCATTTGTAAGAATGAACGCTTTTTCCTTCGTTGAATAATTGTCCAATCCACCGGGAACCCATCCGATGATCCCCTTTGGTCTTTCGCAGGTGCATTCGAGAGTGGGCCCACCTAGCTCTTTAGGATCAAGACCTTTTTTTATGTCATGAAGTGTCTGGAGTGTGTCATATTTTGCTGCGAGATCCGCCCATGCAATCCAAGGGGCAATGACGGCGCCCACTAAGTTCACACCGGGGGCAGCCTGAACGATCGGCGCACCTAGCTTGACGGCTGCACCTACCGCACTCGGCGCAGCCAGTGCAGCCACTGTCTTTCCTATCTTCGCGCCTTTCTCCTGTACTCCTTTATCAAAGTACTTTTTAGACTCACTATTTGGCGACCAGTCTTCCCATTGCAACATCCAAGCAGCAAGATTGTCACCGTGTTGCCATAGTCGGTCAAAATTATAGTACTGTTGAAGTATATTGGCGAATTTAATCGTATGCCAACTGTTTTCCAACTTCAGTTTTATCATATCTATTCTTTTTGCTAAATCATCCAGCAAATCACTATCAGCAAGCATTTGTCAGCCTCCTATAATTCCATTCGTGCTCTGCGTGGTGGTCTTTGATCTAGCCTCTCGCGAGCTGACGCACCATGCTCACGCTTTCATCGTCGCCATCGGGCCAGAAGGAGCTCATGGCAAACCGCTATAGACGCAGACAAAATTAGAGACCGGCCAACGCGCTTTGGCAAGCGTTGGACGAGCGGAGCGGATCACGAGAAGCGACGCCCGTGACTGCGTCCGCGGCCATCGTCAGCACGGTCATGGCGGCCGTCGCGATGAGGGTGTTGTCGCCTTCAAAGAGATTGCTCAGGGTGAAGGTTTGATCGGCTTGCCTGGAGTCGAGCTTCGCCTCGCATCGGAGGTAGCCTTTGGCGAAGAGCTGGACGGAGGAGATCTTTCCGTCGAGATCATGTGCCCGAATCCGGAACGTCAACGGCTTGGCTGCCGCGAAGGTGTGGGTGGCGAATATCTCATCATGGACCAAGTCCACGGTGACGACGGGGATGTTGACGCCGGCCAGGTCCTCTTCGTACCAGCGGAGGTAATCCACCGTGAGTTGGTCGGGAAGTTGCGCGTCCTCCAGCCAGCCGTAGAAGGGTGGATACTTGCCGTCATGCGGGGCGTTCTTGCGGAGTGGATTGGGCGTCTGGAAGACTCCGCCAGCCAGGAGTTTCTGCGGCACCGTGGTGATGGGCGTGTCCTTGTAGCTGAGGCGGAGTGTTTCCTTTCCGTCGAGGTAGAAGACCTGTTCGAGTGGACCCCAATGGAGGCCTACGGTGTGCCACCCGGCATACTCGGCGGGCTTGAAGTATTCGTGACGGAGTACGCGGCCCAGTTTATTGACGGAAAGGCTGTCCTTCTTCCGCGTGTCGTAGGCACTGACGCCGCTACCGTCTCCTTGGTCTTTGAACCCGAGCCCCACGGTGGCATGGAAAGCCTGGCTGATGACATGATGGCGGTCGGCTGGCCAGTGGGGATGCGCCTTCGGCTTATAGTAGTCTTCGAAGATATCGAACTCCTGAGGGTTCTCGAAAAGGTCGTCGCCGTAGTTGGTCAACGTGTTGTTGCGGATCAGGCAGACGTGGCCCCACCATCCTGGTTGGGTGGAGAACTGGACGCGCGCCTCGACGAACCCGAAAGCCTTCTGGAAGTCGCGCGTCTGGAGTCCGTGGTTGTAGGCAATCGTCCCGTCAGGGTCTCGGCTGATCCGAATGAGGAGGTTTCCCTGGCCGTCCGGGGCACAGTTTTCCTTCGCCTGCCGTGTCTTGAATTCAGGATGGCCCCAGTCCCGACGGTCGCTCGGCTTCCAGCGTGTTTCATCGATCGTCTCGCCATCGAATTCATCGCTGAACACGATCCGCCACTTGATGTGTGCCGGCGGTCCCGCTGGGGCCACATTGGTCTCTTGGGCGAATGATTCTGCCAGCGGCGCGAGCAGCACGGCGACGAGAAGGGAGAGCAGGGGTCTCATTTTCGCAACGGATCCAGATGCATTGAAACGTGCCGCCCTTGGGCTTCTCCTCCTTGCCGGGGTGCGCTCATCCGTCCCCGGGATCGAACCGAATAAAAGTCGTAAGCGTACTGCCCTCGTCTTGGGGTCGCTGAGGCTGCTTGATAGCAGCGGCTGAAACGGTCGCCTGCTCGGCCACCCGAACGTCCAGGCCGAACTGACATCTCCCGGATGTTCAGGCTCGCTGAAGCAACTCGACGGCGTTCACGTGGATCAGGCTGCAATGGACGACGCGATCCTCGTCGGGATAGGTGATCACCAGCTTCGACTTCGTGATTGCCACGCAATCCTGGTGCAGGATCTCGTGGGCCTCGCCGTTTGAGAGCCGAACGACGAAGGGCTCAAAAGGCTCACGTCGAATGAACTCGCGAATCGACTCCATCGTCATGGCGACCTCCTACTAAAATGAACATCTGTCCACGCTACTGAAGCCGCCGGAGATCGTCAACCAGCTGGAATGTCCTTGGCCGCAAGAAGTCACCGCCCGACGCTCGGAACGCTTGAGCGAACACGAAGTGATATGCTCCTGAGGGGCGACGGCTGGTGAACCATCTCACGCTCCGCGGCTTTTTGTGTTCGCTCTCGCGAAGGTTCAGTGCAATGACTATGCGTGCCGCCATGCTCGACGATTTTTCCGGCCCCGCGGGGATTCGCGTCGTCGAAATCCCCGTCCCGACGCCCCGCCACGGCGAGATCCTCGTCAGGGTGATCTGTTCGCCGGTGAACCCGTCCGACGTGCTCTATTGCTCCGGGAAATACAGTAGTCCGCCCAGACTCCCGGTGGTTCCGGGATTCGAAGGGTGCGGCACCGTCGTCGCGTCGGGAGGCGGCTGGCTGGCCAATCGCCTCGTCGGCAGGCGGGTGGCCGGGGCCGTGCAGTCTGGTCAGGGCTTCTGGGCCGAGTACGTCGTCCTGAAGGCCGTGGAGGCCTTGCCGATGCCCGATGAAGTGAGCGACGAATCGGCCGCGTCCGCCTTCGTCAACCCGCTCACTGCTTTGGGACTCGCCCGGCCCGTGATCAAGGGGCGCCATCCGGCGATGATTCACACCGCCGGGGCCTCCCAGCTCGGCCGGATGCTGATCCGTCTGAGCAATCGCCATGCTTTCCCGCTCATCAACATCGTGCATCGCGCTGCTCTCGTCGCCGAACTGCAGGCGGACGGCGCCAAGCACGTGCTCGACAGCAGTCGGGGCGACTTCCAGGAATCGCTCACGAGCCTGGCCCGAGACCTCAAGGCCACGTGGGCCGCCGACGCCGTGGCTGGGAGCATGACGGGCATCCTGGCCGCGTGCATGCCCTCCGGCAGCACGATCGCGGTCTACGGCGTGCTGTCCGGGGGCGAATCGACGGTCAATCCGGGCGACCTGATCTTCCGTGGTCAGAGCGTGAGCGGCTACTGGGTATCCCGGGAGTTTCAGGATCGCAGTCCACTCGGGCTCCTGCACATCTGGCGGTTTCTGAGGAGTGCCCGTCGGCTGCTCACCACCGACCTGCAATCCAAGGCCCAGGCCCACGTGCCACTCGAGGACATCGCCACGAGCCTGCCGACACTGCTGCAGTCCACGAGCAAAGGGAAAATTTACATTCGTCCCTGGCATCCGTAGCCCTGTGTGGTTGCGAAGCCGCAGCCGCAGCAGGCTCTGGCTCTGGCTCTCACTCTGAGTCGGTCGAGGAACCAAGTGTCCTGTCGCCGGGCCGATGGCAGCAAACCCGTATAACCGGCCGCAATTCGCAGCGGGGGGCCGATGCGACCGACCGGCGTCGCCAGCCGCATCGTAAAATGTTCCTCAGGCGATGTGAACTTTTTCGCATCGCTCCTTATCAGGTAGATCGACGTCGGTGCGATGAGCCAACGTCACCGGTCGGAGGAGATCGCCGCGTTGCCGCGATCTTCGGCCGAATCGGAATCTTGATGACGGTGGAAGGAGGTGCGAAGCGGGGCAGCAATGCTCTCCGATGCGGCCTCCGCGGAATCCTCGGGATTCCGCGGTCGATACACCGGCCAGAGCCAGCAGGTCGCCTTCGCGACCATTCTGCCCGCGGGCTCTCGTCGCAGCTCAAGCGACACACCTCTGTCAGCTTATGCCCCCTGCATTGGCTGTGGCTCCGGTCCAACAATCGGAACGCCGCATGCCCACGAACGGCGGAGGGGATCGCACCGGACGACAATTTCTCACAAGGAACCGCATTATGCGAACCACTCGTCTCCGCCACGCCTTCACGCTCGTCGAACTGCTCGTGGCGATCTCGATCATCGGCACCCTGATGAGCCTCCTGCTCCCGGCTGTGCAAAATGCCCGGGAAAGCGGCCGGCGGATCACCTGCACCAACAACCTCAACCAACTCGCCAAGGCCTTCATCAGCTACGACGGCCAGCATCGCGTGCTGCCCGGTTGGCGAAACACGCATCCGGCGATGCGAAGCGGCCTGCGCACGTCGAACCCGGCCTTTGCCGCCGTGCTCGACGCCAACACGCCGTCGTGGCCGGTCCCGCTCATGCCGTTCCTCGAGCGGCTCGACATCCATAACGCCTGGCAGTCAGCCACACAGGCACAGCCCGTCCCGACCGAGGCGCCTGCGATGGTCAGCTTCGTCTGCCCGACGTCGCCGGCCGACAGTAAGTCAATGGCGCAGCTCGCGTACGTGGTCAACGCCGGCTCGTGCGTCGTCAACTCCGCTACGCTCACCCCACGTCGACAGTTCCGCGCCGATGGCATCTTTCTCGACAGCGTCGGCAACCCGCCGCCGGGCGGCTCAGGCACAAGCACCTACTCGCCGTCCCGCACCACCCTCGACGCGATCAGCGGCGGTGATGGTGTCGGCAACACGCTGCTGGTCGCCGAAAAGTCGTCGTCACGGATCACGCAGGGTTCTTGGAACGCCATGGTGCCTCTGATGTCGGTTTCCATGAACGGCACGGCCAACCAGCCGATCGCGACCTTCAACTCGACGTCGAGCACGGCGGTGCCGGTGTTCGGGCTGGTGAGCACGGTGCCCGCTGCCGCCCAGAAGATCCTCAACAGCGTCGAGGGCGCGCCCTCGTCCAACCACCCCGGTGGCGTCGTCGTCTCGTTCGGTGACGGCCAGACGCGGTTCATGCGAGACACCGTCTCGCCGCACGTCTATGCGCAGCTCGTAACCAGCGACAGCGACTGGGATGCGACGAGCAGCAGTTATATCGGCAACTCCTCATTGGTAGGTGGTGCCAGCGGGAGCTGGCTCAAGCTGGGGCCGACCCCCTACACGCTCTCGTCATCCGACTACGACTGAGCCGTCATCGGAAACGTCTCGTCACTGGAACCAGTCCATCATGAGCACCTTGGATCACAACCGACTCCTGCTGAGCGGCATCGCGGCGACGGCACTGGTTGCCTTTGGCATCTTGGCCGCCGTCCGCTCCCGCGGCAGCGTTGAATCCCCAGCCGGCCTCGCGAGGCAGGCCATCACGGCGGGCAGCCCGAAGGATCAGGCCCAGGCGGCGACGAAACTGGCAGCGCTGGCCGCGCGTCCTCGGCCGCAAGCTCAGCCAAGCGGCAGCGGGGACGTGATCGGCAGCCTGCAAGACACGCTCGCCAACGGCCGGACATCCGAGGTACGGGCCGCCGCCATCGTGGGCCTCGCCCGCACCGCAGACCGCTCCGTGCTGCCGCTGCTGGTCGAGGCGATCGAGGATGACGACCCGCTCGTTTCGGGACGGGCCGTGGCCGCCGTCCAGCATCTGCTCGGCGTCCGCTATGAGTTGGATGAGCAGCCGCTTGATCGGGAGGGCCGCCGCCGGCTGGCGGGCATGGCCCGCAGTGACATGGCCGCCCTCGATGGGCCCGGACGGGCCTGGTGGGAGGCCCACACCGTGCCTGGCGGCACCTGGTAGCCACACA
>CANHYS010000018.1 GCA_947464585.1 Planctomycetaceae bacterium
CCCTGCGTGCGGGTCTGCGTGACTCCCGGCTGCCTGCGGGCGGTGCACGTCGTCGAGCCGGAGACAGGCCGGGTGCGGCATGAATTCACCGTGCGGGTGGAGGGTGGCCGCATGCCGCAGGATGTGCAGCTCTTGATCACCGACAAACAGCGGTTGCTGAACGGGGCCGTCAGCCTGACGGCCGCCGGCGCCCCACCACTGGCCGTGCCAGTGCCGGCGGAGTGAGGCACCCGCTCGTCTCCGTTTCGGCATACACTGATTCAATGGATGCCCCTTCCACCGAGCCCCATTCTCCGACACGCGATGAACGTGGCGCGTCGGCGGCCACTGCCGCTCTCGTCACCCTTGCAGTGCTGGCGTTCGGCACCGCGGTCACGGTCATGGGGCCCGTCCTGCAACCCTTTCTCGTGGCGCTGTTCCTCTTCCATGCCACGCAGTTCGGCGCGAAGTCGATCACCAGGCTGGGGATGCAGCCGTGGACCGCCTACCCCGCGCTCATCGGCCTGACGCTCATCTTTTCGATTCTCACTGCGCAATTCGTCTACCGCGAGGCCGACATCTTTCGAAAGACGTGGCCGCGCTACGAAGACCGGATCACGGGCTATGTGTCCGCGTGGTGGCCCACCTTCGCTGCGCGATCGCAGCCGACTGTTGCAGCCACACGCGATGGCCACGAACCCTCCTCGAAGCCGAATTCCCGGCCCGGCGATTCATCACAGTCTGCCGCCGCCACAGAGTCGCCCACGCCCCGGGCAGAGGCGGCAACGACCTCTGCTACGGAGCCACTGCCTGAGCAGACAGCAGACCTTCTCGGCCGCCCGTCGACCGTCGATGCTGCCGCCACGTCATCGGCGGAAGAGGACCAGACCGACCACAAGCCAGACGCAGCGGCACGAGGCCCCAGCATCAGGCCCGCGCGGACAACCCTCACCGACCAGTTCCGGATCACCTCGCAGGACGTACTTGACTATGTCTTTTCACATGGGCTCCATGTCGCGGAGCTTTTCGTCGTCGTATTCTGCTACCTCGTCTTCCTGTTCCTCGGCAGTCGCAAGTTGAAGGCCCGCGTGCTCCGCGCCTTCCCTGGCGAGCGTGGATTGCGGCTGGTGGCCATCGGCGAGGGCATCACGGAATCGATGGAGCAGTTCATGGTGGTGAAGACGGCGGCCGGGGTGGGGATGGCGGTCTCGGCCGGCATGATCATGTACCTGTTCGGCCTCGACCACTGGATGCTCTGGGCGTTTCTGTTTTTCGCCGCCAATTACATCACCTACATCGGCAGCATGGCGGCCTGCATTCCGCCGCTTGTGATGGCCTACCTCGACCTCGACAACGCGGTGATGGCGACACTGCTCTCCGCGTTGATCGTGCTCAACCGCGTCTATTGGATCGACTTCTTCGAACTGCGGATGTCGGGAAAACAGCTCAACCTCGATCCCACGCTGCTCTTTCTCTGGCTCTCCTACTGGGGCTGGGCCTGGGGAATCCTCGGTCTGATTCTTGCCTACCCCATGCTGGCTGCGGTGCGCATCACGCTCGAGCATCTCGGCGGCTTGCATGGCTGGGCCTTGCTGCTCAGCGACGAGTAAGCATCGCCGGGCGGGCCAGCCAACCGCGCTTCGTCCGTCAGCGTCGAGCAACGTTGGTCGGCCGCAACGCCACGCCGCCGTCAGGCGAGGATTCGCAGCATGCGGCGGAGCGGCTCGGCTGCGCCCCAGAGCAGCTGGTCGCCGATCGTGAAGGCGCCGACATACTCGGGTCCCATCGCCAGCGTTCGCACGCGGCCCACGGGGATCGTCAGGGTGCCGGTCACGGCCACGGGCGTGAGTTCGCGGAGCGTGGCCTCGCGGGTGTTGGGCACGACCTTCACCCACTCGTTGTCGGCAGCGATCATCGCCTCGATGTCGGCCACGGGCACGGCCTTCTTCAGCTTGAAGGTGAGGGCCTGGCTGTGGCACCGCATGGCGCCCACCCGGACGCAGAAGCCGTCCACGGGCACCGCCGGTGTGCCAAAGCTTTCGCCCTGGCCGAGAATCTTGTTGGTCTCCGCCATGCCCTTCCACTCCTCCTTCGACATGCCGTTGCCCAGATCCTTGTCGATCCAGGGAATCAGCGATCCGCCGAGCGGAACGCCGAAGTGGGCGGTCTCCGCAGCGGTGAGGCTCCGTTGCTTGGCGATCACGCCGCGGTCGATCTCGAGGATGGCGCTCTTGGGATCGTCGAGGAGATCCTTCACCTCGGCGTAGAGCGTGCCGTATTGCGTGAGCAGTTCCCGCATGTGCTGGGCGCCGCCGCCCGAGGCGGCTTGATACGTCTGCGTGCTCATCCACTCGACGAGTCCGGCCTTATAGAGCGCGCCCACTCCCATCAGCATGCAGCTCACAGTGCAGTTTCCGCCGATCCAGTTCTTCACGCCCTGCGTCAGTCCGCGTTCAATCACCGGCATGTTCACCGGGTCGAGGATGATGACGGCGTCGTTTTGCATGCGGAGCGTGGATGCGGCGTCGATCCAGTGCCCCTGCCAGCCGGCGGCCCGCAGCTTGGGAAAAACCTCCGACGTGTAGTCACCGCCCTGGGCCGAGATGATGATGTCGCACCGCTTCAAGGCGTCGATGTCAAAGGCGTCCTGAAGAGCGGTCTCATTCTTGGCCATCGGCGGAGCCTGTCCGCCAGCGTTCGACGTCGAGAAGAAGAGCGGCTCGATCAGCGCAAAGTCGCCCTCGGCCTGCATGCGGTCCATCAACACCGACCCCACCATGCCGCGCCAGCCAACCAGCCCCACCAGTTTCATGGACTCGTCCTTCGGAAATGCGTTGGATTACGTAAACGCGATGATACTATCGCGCCGCCGGCCTTCGTTTCAGGGCGTGGTGGGCCCGGGAGTGGCCGGCTTCGAGGGGGCCGGGTTGAGGTCGATCCACACCTCGTCGCCGACGGCGATCCGGTGGAGCGGCTCCGGAGAGAACTCCACGGTCAGGCTGCCGCTGACGCGGTTCCACTGCACGAGCGTCACCTTGCCGATGACGGTCGTCGCCTTGTTGACGGTTCGGTAGACGGGGTCGTGAAGCGCGACGTTTGGTCGCACCGTCAGGCCGCCGTCCTTGCCCAAGTGGGCCGGGCTATCGCCCGGGTATTTCGCATCATGGCTGTCGATCACCTCGAAGAAGAACGGTGTGCCGTGCGGTGCCCATGCGAGGGTGGCCTGCGCATCGGCCGCGCGGACGCTTCTGGTGAGCGGCAGCCCGAGAAGCGCCAGGAGAGCCAGTGTCGGAAGGCAGAGTGCCAGCGAAACGGAACGGTGGTGAGATGGAAGCATGTGTGCCTCGAGGCTCGGGGAAATCGGTCCCCAGAACGCGTTGGCCAGCCGCGACTATTCCGGCGTCATCGACTGGGGATTCGGCCACGGATGCTAATGGACGATGCATGTGAGCGCATAGACCATCGGTACATGCGGGTCACGCCGAACCCGTAGCCTTCTTTGCCGGCGGAACCACGAGCGGTGCCACCAGTCGCCCCCGCAGTCGCATGGCCAGCAATTCGTCCCTGATCGCCAGTCGCCTGACCAATCGGAGCAGGTTCTTGTTTGCAGCGACCATGGAAACGGACCCTTGAAAGAGGACTGCACCCCACGCCAATACCGTTCATTACGGCCGCCGGGGCGTTTTGTTCGATGGAATCCGCATTGTTTGACAGCGTCTTCAGATGGGCGTTTTCGTCGATTCAGGGGCAGGATCCGCAGGCCCACCGTCGGCCGACGGCCGTTGCAGATTGCTGTCTGGGCTCATCATGCCTAGCGCGGTTATCCTTTCAGCTCTGACACCTCTCGCGGACAAAGGGCCGTCCTATGCTCTCTCCCCTGATCCACACGTGGAACCTGAACCTCGGTTACGCCAAACGTCTCGTGGCCGATATCCCCGACGACCAGATGGCGTTTCAGCCTGCTGCCCACATGAACCACGCTGCTTGGGTGCTTGGCCATCTGGCATGCACGGCCGACATGCTGGCGGCCATGATCGGTGCAAAGCCAGTCTGTCCTCAAGTGTGGACCAGCCTGTTTGATTGGAACTCCGAACCGTCGAGCGATGCCAGTCGGTACCCCACCAAGGCCGTGCTGCTGAAGGCCCTCGAAGAGGCCCACGTCGGAGTCGCCGTTGCCCTTCCCAGCGTTCCAGAGGCCCGCTGGTCTGAACCGACGCCAATCGAAGAAGTCCGCGGGTTTCTGCCAACACTTGGTGACAGTTTCGTGTTCGTCATGGCCGCTCACGAGAACATGCACCTTGGCCAGCTTTCGGCGTGGCGGCGGGTGCAAGGCATGGGACGGGTGTGAGCATGTCCGACGAGAATCGCCAGCCAGCCGTGCCCGAGCGCGACTATTATTTCGAGAACTCCCTGCTGGTCTACACGGCTGCCTATCACTTGAAGCGGGGCTATTGCTGTGGCTCGGGCTGCCGGCACTGTCCCTATGAGCCGCGGCATGTCGAGGGAACAAAAAAGGTGCGCTGAACAATGGCAACACAACCGCGGATTCATGCTCAGCGGCTGGAATCTCGGGCCGTTCACGCTGGAATGTGGTTCGCCGCGCAGGCATGTTTCCAGTAACTGCCCGCCCCCCTACCGAAACGTCCTATGGCATGAGTCACACGATTGCTTGATCTTGCCAAACGCCACCCCTGACGCTTCGTAGCTCGTTTTCTTTACACCTGCCCGCATGGATGCAGCCGAGTCTCGCATCGAATGGACGAAGCGTAGATAGTCCTCGTCGTCTTTGTAGTCGGGGTCGTCTTCGTCCAGGTCGGAAGCGATTCTCATGATTATCTCGATCTGCTCGTCGAGCAGCGCCGCGTGTTGCCTGAATGTCTTTTCGCTCGCGATAACTTGGGCAATAGACTGCTCAGCTTTTTCCAGCGACTTCATCAGCGCAGCGCGATCGAAGTCCTTCGGTTGGTGAGGTACAGGGGGAACTGGCACCTGCCCTGACACCTCGTTCGTGGGACGCGTTCCCAGAACGCTGAACGCATCCTCGAGGAATGCCTCCGAGACCATCTTGTCCCATCCAGTCGGGGCAGCCGTTCGTTGTTTTGCTGCGACAGGCCGCCTCTTTGGCGATGCACGGCGTTCATGAGTCGCATCGGCAGCGATGGCGGTGGCCCAAAAACCCACGGCAGCAATTCCAGCTGCCGCCAGCCCCAAGCACACTCGCGTCGTCCTGTTGGAAGCACGGGTGGAGGCCGTCTTCATCGGATTTGTCAGCCAACCCCAGGCCCGTGGTGCTTTCAGGACAGTCATGGCTGCCCTAGTACTGACGAACCATGGTCTGGCCATCATTCGGGCACTTCTTTGTCCCGAGCGTGCCGTACTCCTGAATGAGTTTGCACTTCATGCACTTGTACTTGTAGGTTTTTGGAGCGGCGAGGACTGTGCCGGCGGTGAGAAGGCCAGCCGCTGCGGCCACGATCGCCGTCAAGAAGCCCCGGCGTTTGAATGGATCGATCATCTGGCATCTCCTCAGCATGAGTGACAGGGGCGAGTGACAGGGGCGAGCACACGCCTCCAGCCTACACACCCTCCCGGAAGGTGGGCAAGTGCCCTTCCCGATGGGAAGCCTCGTGCCTGTGTTCGCTGGTTTCTCACTGGGCAGATTCCGTCGTTGGGGCCCGTTTTGGGGAAATGGCACGAAAACACTCAAGGCCTTTTTCTTCCTCGATTCGCACCAACGTCTTTGTTGCTGCCTCATACTCTTCCTTCGTCGGCAGCCGATCCTCGCTGGCTACGCAAAGATTTCTCACAACCTGTGTCGCCGAGAAGTATTCCTCGTCGTTCAATAATGTCGCCATATCGCCCATGTGACTCAAAAACTCAACTCGGTTGGGTTCCGCGGCCTCCCGAGCCGCCTCCTCGGTGAGACGCTGGTCGAACTCATAGCCCGGTTGGTATCCGTGCGGCGTTCTCGGTCTCCAGCGGGCGACGCGGGTAAGAACTTTGGCAAAGAGTGGAGGTTCGTGCATGACGGCGGGATTGATCTTGGCGCCGAGTTCTGTCGCATACCCTCGCATCAAATGAATCGGGTTTGTGCCGTTGATCGGCTTGGGGGGGAAGCATTGCTCGTCAAACCGCAGCCGCAACTGACCGCAATAGAACAAAAACGCGCTGTCTTCCAGCCGTTCGTTGTTGAAAGCGATGGCAGAAGCGACAAGCAGCACGAGCGATGAACGATCATCTGGCTGCTCCAGCACGGCCTTCAAGCCATCGGCGTCGTTCTTCAGGATGGTGTCGCAGATAGCCTGCTCCGAGGGACTCAAGGCGAGGCGAACCAGAGTCAAGTCACTATCGTTCGCGATATGGAGGCCATCCCGCATGATCATCTTCACGAGTCGGTCGCGAAGCGGCTCGAGGTCTCGCTGAAGAAAGGCCTCGGGTGTGGTCGTCTTGCGAATTGCATACTGGAGACCGATGTCATTGCCATTTGCGTCTGTTCCGAACGCGAACACGTTGAACTCGACGAACGGCTCCCCGGCTGGCCAGAGCGCGAAGGAAACGACCCTCTGACTCGAATCCGGGCTATCTTGAGAGGCAATCGGGGATTTGGGATTCGATTTCCTGATATGAGCAGCGAACGCTTCGGCTCGTTTCTTGGGGCCAATTGCCGCGTTTTGGTAAACGTAGACTGCGGCGAGGCTCGTCCAATTGTCGAGCGTCTGCCCGTCTGGGATGAACTCCATCAGCGTCATGGCGTCGTTTGACGTGGCATAAGCCAGTCGCATGATCTGGTCGTCGAATCGCACACTGGCTTTCGGAAGCGCAGCCCGCGATTCCTCAGCACGCGACGTGCTTGCCCCAAGAGACAACACGCACAACACCAGCAGAGCGTGAACGCAACGATTGAAGGATCTCATGACGAAAGGCTTTCTCGATGTGGTGACAGGGGCACGCTACTCGGAAACGCGCAGGGATGCCTTGGTCAGCGTCGCCAACCAGTCCCAGCACAGGTGCCTTGAGTTCGCCGACCAGATCGATCGGCTGCGTAGAGTCGGCAATGGGTTGCTCCCGATTGGGGGTGTGACACCCCGGGAAAAGATATCAAAGCCCGCCCCAAAACATGCACCGCGGTTGGGCCCAACTTGAACTGGGCAACAGGCTACACTTCAGGGTGCCATGGCCAAGAAACGCCCCAAACGCCGCCGTAGAAAGCCCGCCGCCAACCTAGAAGCCACGTATATTTGTGACTCGTGCGGCGAGGAGATCGTCGTTCCCGTGGATATCTCGGCCGGCGCTCACCAAGACTACGTCGAGGACTGCCCGGTCTGCTGCCACCCGATGACCCTGCACGTCGATATAGACCCAGACGGCGAAGCTCATGTGGAGGGAGAGCACGAATGAGTCTTATTGCAGCGACCGGGATCGAAGGCAACTCCCCCAAGAGCTTGCCCGCCCGTCGAAGTCACAGCACCTCGTAGAGAAAATCCCAGCCGGCGTCTTTTACTGTCCGCTCGACGCTCTCGCGAAACGTGCCGAACTCGAGAACCCCGCCTCCACCCACGCTCTTGTCCACGCGGGTGGCTTTCACCTGGGCGCCATACTGGGACGTTGTCTGGATGGTGAACGTGGGCGGCGGCATTCCCCATGAAGTCTCGACGGCCGATTCCCGGAAATGGGCCTCATGGCTGGCCGGATCGAGCGTGCAAGTGAAGTTGTTCGTGACTTTACGCTCGCCGAGGAGCCACTTGGCTTTGATCGCCGTCAGTGTGCCCGTGACGGTGTGGTCGTCGGGTATGGAAGAAGTCCCGCCGTGGGAACTGGCGATCAACGACACTCGCTTCAGGAGTTCAGCCTGAGAAAACGTGGTAACCGTGGCCATGTCTGCCTCCCGAGAACGAGGTGTGCGAAAATGAGTTCACAGGAATACTACGCACGGGAGAATCGCAAAGCCCCGGGAGCATCACAGGCGGTATCGTTCGGCTGCGACACCTCCGCGGACCTTCGACGTGACCCCGGGCCGACCGTGACGCGGGATTCAAGCTGGTAAAGGGCGGGCAAGAAGAGCGGCGCCGAGAGCTGCGTGCGTCGGTGGGGCGAATGCTTCGATCAGTGCTTGGAGTAGCCCTTCGTGGGGCTCTTTGTGCTCTTCTTGTGGCCGTGGTTATTGCTCGAGCCCCTGCGATTGTGGTCGTTGTCGTGCAGAGTGAGCAGGTCTTCCATGTCGCGGCCACTTGGATCAATGCCATGAGCGTCGCGCAGATGGCTTTGAATCTCTTCGATCGTGGGAGACCAGTCGCCGTTCACGTTCCAGCGAGGGCCGGCGATTCGTGAGACAGTTCTGGCCGCTTCTTGGGCTGCCAACACGAGTGAAGACAGGAGAGACGTCTTCAGGGCGGCGAGAAGACAAATGCAGGCGGATCTTCGGTTCATCATGCTTTCTCTCAAGTTCGATCCGCCTAGGAACAATCTACCACATGAAGCCAGTTCAGGCCGGGGGGGTATTGATTCCGCCGACCAGCCAACGTCATGCGTAGAGTGCCACCACCGCACCTGCCGCCACACCGACAGCCATCGCGAAGAGGAATCGGCTCCGTGGACGCTCGAAGCCGCCCCAGGCCCAGCCAGCGAGCCCCGCACTGGCACCGGACACGAGGGCGACGATCGACTCGGTCTGCGACGCGTGCTCTGGCGGTTGGCCTGAGATGAGCCGTAATGCTCCAGTGCCGACTACCACCAACGTCGGCACTGTAAGGATCGCCACGACCGCCGCCCGCCTGCGGAGATCCTCCGGAATAGGCGACGGAGTCCAGCGAATGACGCCCCCGATGACGCTGCCCGCCGCCAGGCCAAGGAACGGCCCCGGGATGCTCGCCGCCAGCAACCGCTCGATCGGCAGCCCATAGACCCCGAGGCTCACCAGCGCCAGCACGGTGACCGCTGGCATGATCGCGACCGTGGCGATCCGGGATTGGCGAGGGATATCGAACGCGGAGGCAAGCCACACGAGCCCCAGTGCAATGGTGGCATCCAACACCCAGGCATACGGTGGGAACCCTGCCCTGCCGTTGATCCAGCTCAGCAGCGGACTCACCGCCGAACGAACGGGGTCCTCGTTTGGTACGCCCACAAAAAACCCAGCGAAGACCCGTAGCCCAAACGCCGTGAACGGGACAAGCCCCGCGAGGAGTTCCGCCCACCTGCCACGCCGAGGCAGCGGAGCGACCCAGACGGCCGTCCAGACAAGCGTGAACAGGATGAGCCGTGCTGTGTCGTCCATCAGGTGTGCACGCTTTCGCCCGTGACTTGATCGCGTCTTGGCCTCACACGGGGGGCACTCGCTTTTGCCACTCGTCAGTTCGATGCCAGCCAGCGAGAATCATAGCCAGCCCACAAGATGACCGAACTGTTTCCCACCCAAGGACACGCCATGTTCCCGACCAGACTCCCGCTACTCCTGGCGGTATTTCTCATGCAGGCCGTGGCAGAAAAACCCCTCCAGCCCCTCTTGGACTTCGCCGGCACTGATCCAGCCCAGAAATGGCAGGCCGTGAACGATGGCGTGATGGGAGGTGTGTCTGATGGGCGGTTCAGGATCACGCCTGACAAGACCATGGAGTTCTCCGGGCGGCTATCGCTGGACAACAACGGCGGGTTTGCATCGGTCCGAACCAAGCCCGCGGATTTCGAGATCAAGTCTGGCGACGCTCTCGTGGTCCGGGTAAAAGGCGACGGGCGGGAATACGTCCTGAACATCTACACCAAGAGCCGCCGGATGGCTTTTTCATACAGAGCTCCGCTGCCGACCACGAGAGACGAGTGGACGGAGGTGTCGGTGCCGCTGGGCGAGTTTATCCCCACGGCCTTCGGCAATCGCGTCAAAGGGATGGGGCCAGTCGAACCGGACCAGATCAATAGCCTCGGCTTCATGCTCAGCGATAAGAAACCCGGCCCGTTCAAGCTGGAGGTGGATTGGGTGAAAATCACGCCCGCGGATAACGATGGAGATCCCGCAGAAAACCGCTAGCCACTGCCACCCCCTATCTTCGCTATGCTTGAGACGACACGCGGACGCCAGCCCCAGCACAAGGAGCCAATCTCATGCGAACAGGCAACCCAGCACTCAACGACAAGACGTTCGAGAACTTTGGCGTCTACCGCAGGGATGTGGCCGCCGAGCAATCGCCTGCCGGCACCATGACGATCAATGGGACTGCTCAGAAGACGATGTTCCTCCTGCTGTTGGCCATGGGCTCAGCCTGTTTCACGTGGTCAAAGACGTTCACGGGGCTCGAGGCCAATCCTGCTGCCGCGATGCCGTGGGCCTTTGGCGGGGCAATCGTTGGGCTGATCACTGCATTCGTGATCTGCTTCAAACACACGTGGGCCCCTGCTCTGGCCCCTGTCTATGCACTGGCCGAGGGACTGTTTCTGGGTGGCGTGTCGGCGAGCTTTGAAGCCCAGTATCCCGGGATCGTGATTCAGTCCGTTGGCGGCACGTTTGGCACGCTGGCGGGATTGCTGCTTGCGTATCAATCTGGGCTCATCAAGGCGACCGAGAACTTCAAGCTCGGCATTGTGGCAGCGACCGGCGGGATCTGCCTTGTCTATCTGATCTCGCTGATCGGGAGCTTTTTTGGGTTTCCAATTCCCTACATCCATTCAGCCGGGCCTATCGGGATCGGCTTCAGTCTGGTCGTGGTCGTGATCGCGGCCCTGAATCTCGTGCTCGACTTCGACTTCATCGAGCAGGCAGCTGAGCGTGGGGCCCCAAAATACCTGGAGTGGTACGGTGCGTTCGCCCTCATGGTGACCCTCGTCTGGCTCTACATGGAAATCCTCAGGCTGCTGTCGAAGCTCAGGAGCCGGGATTGAAGCTGAAGGCGGACAGGTCCTGCTGAAGATCTCGCCGTAATGCTCGCACGGCGAACCCACCACCCAGATCCCTCACCCCGCCAGCCGCAACTTAGCACTCAGGACACGCACAACGGGCGTCTTTGATGTGTGCCAGCATTCGGGCCGGTAGTGCTCGAGCTCCCGGATAACGCTTGAGATGCTTTCCGGGGTGAGGCCAAGAGTTGCAGCGTGAGCTCCTGGGCCGTCACTCGATGCCGCTCCCAAGTCGCCCAGGAGCGCTCGGGCCCGTTGTGTGTGCCTGCGAACTCCTTCTGGTCTGCCTTCCCGGATCTTCACGCAGGCAGCCGCAAGGTGAATCAACCCCTGCACGAACCGGGCTTCGGGACTCGTGCGGCCCAGGGCGTGCCAGAACGATTCCCAGGCTTCGTGCGATTCCCAGTAAAAGCCCTCGTTGAAGAGGTCGAAGGCGTAGAGCCACTGGGGATTCGTGGCGAAGAGTGCGGCAAGGGCACGGCGCCGGGAGGCTGGCTCGGTGGGTAGCTGTGAGAGTGATTCAGGTGGGACGGGTGCTGGATGTGTCTGGCCGTAGAGATGCCCGCGGGAATCAGTGACGGGATGGGGATGCTCGTGGCCCGGAACGTAGCTGTAGGGCGGGAGAGTACGCATGCGGGTAACAACGGGCGGCCATTGAGTGGCCCTACTTTAGTGGTGAATAGTCCGTCGCGACGAAGAACTCCGAGACGACCCCACCTTCTTTCTCGGTCAGGGAGCCGCCAGCTTTCTTCTCGGATGCATCGCGGGCGGCCAGCCAGTCGGGGTCTTTCCTGAAGTTCGCGAAGCTCTCTTTGGCGGCCTCGACGCTCTTGTGTCCCAGAAGATAGACGAGCTTCCGGTCCGAGGTGGCGATGTCCATCGGGCTCCAGTAGATGAGGTTTTCTATGCCATGCTTCTCGAAGAGCTTGATGGTGTGGTCCCGGAAGCGTTCATGGAGATAGAAGAGCCTCTCGGGCGACGGGCAGGTGTAGGTCCTGAGTTCGAACACGCGCGGCTCGGGGCTCTTTGTGGGCGCGAACGTCGGCGAGAAGGGCAGCGGGCGGAAGGCCACACTCTCCACCTTTTCGATCAAGCTTTCTGGCGTCTTGCCCTCTGGGTCCATAGGCTTCCATAAAGGGTCAGCCCGGCACGCCCGACTGCATTTCACCATGTCTGCCAGGCTCTGGTACCTGTGGATACAAACGATCTTGCCGTCAGGGTTGTCGCCGACTGGGACCATGTAGGCGATGTTCGTGGCGCCGTGCTTGGCTAGAACGTCGTCTTGGTGAGCACGGAGCCACGTATGGATCTGGTCGAGCTTCCCGGGCTTTGCGGTGATGCGCTGGACGTCGTAAGTGGTGGAGTCAGCCCCCTCAGGCTTGGCGGGGATCTCGGGCTCGGCGGCGAAAACAGGAGCTGCGACCAAGCTGACCAGTGTCACGGCGAGAAAAAGCAAAGCGGGCATCGACAACTCCTCGGAGGAAACCCAGTCCCTGTCGTAAGCTCTGACAGGCCACCGATAGCGAGGCTGTTCAGGTTCGCCGGGGCTGGCAACGGCCGGGCAACGACTCAATGTTATCACCATCCAGTCCGACGGTAACCTACCAGTCATGAAGAACCGTCGCCGCCGTAGAAAGCTCGCAGCCAACCTTGAA
>CANHYS010000019.1 GCA_947464585.1 Planctomycetaceae bacterium
CGCGGCGCAGGAGAAGAATTCCGCGCCGCCAAACCGCTCGTCGAGAATTGTGCCGTCCGCCGCCACGTGGGCGATCCGCCGCAGCCCGCCGCCGGCCTCGCCCCCTTCGACGACGTAGAACCGGCCCTTGTCGTTGGAGATGCTGTCGGCAGCGAGGTCGGCGACTTCGGCGAAGCGGTCGGGATAGTAAGGCCCCGGCACGCGGCCGCCTTCCGCGCCATAGCTCTTCTGCAGCTTGCCGTCGGCGGCAAAGCGAAGGATGCGGTTGTCGGGCGTGCCGTTGGCCACGAGGAACGTGTTGGTCCGCTCATCCCAGGCGAGGGCCACGGGCGACACGAGCGCCTTCGCCTCGACGAGAACGGCCTGCGCATCGTCGGGCCCCACCCGCACGACACCCTGCTCGCCCAGCACGAGGAGCGAACCGTCTGCCTCGAGCGCCACCCGGCGGGGCTTCGCGACCTTCACGTCGCGGATCTTCTTGCCCCAGGCAAGATCGAACCAGCGGACGGCATCATGGTCGCGGTAGCCGATCACGAACCGGTCGCCGCGGGCGTCGAGGGAGAGTTCCCGGCCGCCGTTATGATCGGGCCGCTTGTCCCCTTCCCAGAGCACGTCGAAACGCTTCGCCCCGAGGCCGGAGGTGCCGACGACCCCCTGACCGGTCTCCGCATCGAATACAGACACCTGCGCATCCTGTGCGAGCGAGACGACGGCCGTGTCGGTCATCCGCAGCATGCGATGGCCGATCCCACTCCAGCCGTACTGCGGCGCAAACCAGCGGGTCGTGGCGAAGTCGGGCTCGAACATGTGGATATTCGGCGGCCCTTCGGCGATCGGTGTCCCGATGCAGATGCCAAGCGGCCCCACGGCGATGGTATTGGGACCGATGTGGTTGCCGACCCACTTGGCCCACGGGCCCGCCTTGGGGTTGGCCCCGATCGCGTTCAAAAACGTCGCCTCGATCCCAGGGCCCGTGACGAGCTTCCACTGGTAGGTGCCCGGCTCGACGGGGCGGCCGTCGCGGTCGAGCCCATCCCAGCTCACCGCATGCTTCCCGGCCTCGAGCCGCTCGCCCACGAGGAGCGACCGCAGCTGCACCGCCCCGTCGGCGGAGTAGACCGCCAGCGACGTGCGGCCCGGCTTGTCGAGCGTGAAGGAAATCCTGCCGCCCGCGGGCTCCACGGCACTGGCAGCTGTGGCAGCAGCGACTACAACCGCCGGCAGCACGAAGGCTGGCAGCAGGAGAACCAGCCGGATGACAGGCATGCGGGCGGAGCGGATGCCGCGTGGATCGTGCGTGGTCATGGCGGAGGGTCCTGAAGGTGCTCGTTGCCAGAAACTCACCAGCCGAGGCTACAGGATTCCGCCTTTCACTTTCCGCCAATCGTTTCGATTTTGCGGAACGCGGCGCCTGCGAGGCCCGAGTGAATGCGGTTCATGGGCCAAACGCCCCTGCCGGCACGACGGCGATGCCGTCGGCTCTCCGATAGGCCTCGCTCCCCGTCGTAATCACGACCGCATCGAGAAGATCGTCGCCGAGTTTATCGGCGAGCCACCGAAGATGCCGAACATCCTCGTCGCCTACCGATTGTGACAGCTTCACTTCGATCGCGATGATCCGATGATCGTCACGCACCACGATCAAATCAACCTCGCGTTTACCCTCCGCCGTGCGCAGATGACGCACTCGCGCCCCAGCCGCCTCGGCGGCCACGCGGACTCCAAGCGTCACGAGAGACTCGAACAATGCCCCCAGCAGCGTGCCGTCGCGAGGCATCGCGGGGCCGCCCGTCCGGCCGTGGAGGAGCGCCTCGGCATCGGCGCCAAGCAGCCTGGCGGCGAGGGCCGGATCTGCGAGATGATGCTTCGGTCCCGCGGTGAGCGTCCGCAGGTGATTACGCGTTGGCAGCCATGCTTCCACCGGATCGAGGATCCAGATTCGCTCGAGTACGTCTCTGTAGGTCATCACGGTCGTCTTGGCAGGTTTGTTGGAAGTGCCGCCGGTTGCCGCGTCGCGAATCGTTTCGAAGGTCGCGGTCGTGGCGCTGGCCGCCGCGTAAGCAGTCAGCCACCGCCGCAAGGAGTCGGGGCGTCGTCGACCGCACGGCGGACGCAGTCAGACCGGCGGAAAGCACTGCCACTCATCGATGACCACCGGCGTCGCAGCCGCGGTCAGCCTCGACGGATCGCCTTTGACGAGTTCGAGTGTCGTCGGATCGGAAAGGTCGAAAAAAGCGGACGACCGGCGCCGGGCCGTGCGTGTCTTTCCAACGCCCTTGGGGCCCTCAATCGCAATGGCAGCGAGCCCACCGAGCAGTTGGTCCAGCGGTCCATCGACGGTGCGACGCAGGTATTGTGAGGGTGGCATGGCAGCGTAGGCTACCTTTCAACGGCCGTCTACGCTACTTTTATACGCCTCCAAACGCTTCTTTTCATCGGTGGCCACCCCAGATCCGGCGACAGGTGCTCACTCTGGGCAAGCGGGGATTTTATCGGGGAGTGATTGGATAGAGGCTCGCCGCGGGGATCGGCTGGCGGGGCTGGAACGGCGTTGACCATTCGAGCGTGATGCCGCCGCCGTCATGACCCGCGGTGGAGGTCGCCTCGATCGGCACGCGGTGCCGCAGCAGCTTGATCGGCTTGCCGGCAATCTCCTCGCGTGCGGGTCTTGCCTCTTTCTGCTCGAGCACCGCAGCGCGATTGACCACAAGCGTCAGCGTGCCGTCGGCGGTCGCGGTGAACGTGTGCGGCAGGCCCGCATCGTCGTAGTCTTTGCCGTCCACGACGAACGTGTCCACATGCACCCACGAATCGCTCGACGCCTTGTTTCGCGGCTTTCCATGCCAGCCCACGACCGTCACACTCACCTCGTGGTCTCCCTCGGGCAGGCCCTCCTTCGTAAAGAAGACGGCGTCGCGCTTCACCTCCGGGCTGTAGCAATCAAACTGCGGCTGCGGCTCACCATCGAGGGCGATGTCGGCAAAGCCGCAGTTCGGGCCGGTCTTGCCCACGACGCGGATCGACGTGCCGCGAAAGCGGAAGACGACGCTGGCGTTGTTGTCTCGCGACCCGCGAGCGCCGCCGTCGAAGGCTTCCTTGTCGGCTTGTGCGGACCATGGCCCCTTGTAGGCAGGACCATATGCCGGCAGCAGCGTGCCGGTCCAGCGGATGCCGGCGGGCGCGGGTTTCTTCTGGCTCCAGGAGAAGTCGATGCCCGGGGTCACCACCACCTTGCGCGGCTTCGTCATCGCGGCATCCTCGAACGCGACGGCCGTCAGCCCCTGGCCGGTGTGCGAGGCCGCGGGCTTCTCGAGGCGGATCGTGCCCGACTGCCGCTGCCAGCCGTTCCAGCCCGAGACGCGGTAGACCCGCATCTCGTTCTCCCAGTTGCCGAAGAAGATAACGTCGCCGTCGGGCAGCGTCGCTACGGAGGCGTGGCACAACTCACCGCCGAGCTGATACCAGTGCTTCGCGATGCCGTCGAGGTTGGGATCATCCATGAGGCCGCCGGCATACAAGCCATCCTGATCCCACACATAGGTGACGGCGAGATTGGCCATGTTCCAGCCCCCGTCCACGTCGACTGCCACCACACAGTCGTGGGCCACTCCCGCGATGCCGCGAAGGTGTTGACGAATCTCACCCGGCTGCCACGGCTGTGAGGCGGCCCGTTCCCCCACCGTCCACCGGGCGGTCCCGTCTGCCGACCACTTCTGCATGAAGGAGTCGTCGTAGTCGCACCAGTTGCGGGTCCAGTCGTTCAAGGCGGCATAGATGCTGCCGCTCTTCGGGTCCTGCCCCATGAAGACTGACCAGCGGGTATCGGCGAAGTGGCCGGGATCAAACCGCGACGGCATCGCGGCAAAACGCTCACCCTGCGGCATCGTTCCGTAGAGCGGGCTGCCTGCGTCGTTCCAACTGGTCACCGCGAAGCGGTTGACCCATCTCTCCTTGCTGTCGCCGGTCGTAATGTAGCAAGTGAAGTCCGCGGCGGTGTAGGGCATCCACGTGTTCGCAATGCCCCCTCCGTAAAACGTCACCTCCGCCTGCTGCGGCAGGCCGTCGCCATTCGCGTCGTTCCACTGGTAGCCAGCCTGATAGGCGGTATTGGTTCCGGCCCAGTCCTTGAGGAATTGCGGCGCATTCCTGACGAGGCCGCAGACCGTGGCGGGCACGAGTTTCCAGTTCTTCTCGTCCACCTTGAGGATCGTGGGCAGCGTTTCGATCGCGAGGTAGGTGACCCCGCCGTGCTTGTAGACGCGGAACGAGCCTCCCTCGTTCCAACTGTCGCCCACGAGCCCGTCGGCCAACCCCTTGTAGCGGTAGCAGGAGTGGACGGTCCAGGATTTCCGTTCGTAGTCAACGAGCACCCGCATCACCCAGCCATACTGCGAGCCCACCCACATCACGTTCGGGTTGTCGCCCTCGGGGGCGGCATGGGGCGCCCAGCGTTGGCCGCCATACCATTCCCGCACGACGGAGCCGTCGGCCGCGAAGTGGGCGGTGCGGCGGGGCGCGGCCGTGGCTTCGGTCACATAGAAGCCGCCCTTGCCATCCACGCAGAGATCGGCAAAGCCGGCGAAGCTGCGCTTGGCCGCGTCGTCATAGAGCCCGTCCTGCCGGCCGCCCTTCGCGCCGTAGGTTTGCAGCAAGCCGCCGGCGGCCGAGAACCGCTTGATCTGCTGCGTGCCGGCCTCGTAGACGAAGAGATCGCCGGAGGTGTGATCGACATCGAGCCGCCCCGGCTTGTCGAGGCCGGCGACGAAGTCGGTCGGCGTCTTGCTTGCTTGAGATAGCTTGACGATGCGGTCGCCGGTGCTGACGAAGACCGCGCCGTCCGCCCCAACCGCAACACCCGCTGGCGTCGGCATCTCCGCCACGTCGAGCAGTGAGCCCTTCTGCGGGTCATACCAGCGGAGGGCGTTTCGCTTTTCGTAGGCCACGACCAGCATGCCTGCATGCGCGTCCATGTCGCTTGCGTCCATCTCCTTGCTCGCGTCGTCCCACTGCACCTCGATCCCGTTCGGCTGCTTGCCTGTGCCGTAATCGGCCTGAAATTCCGGGGCCAGGTTTCCGGTGGCCGCGTCATACACGAAGACGCACTGCTTCGAGAGCTTCACCTTGATTCTCGGATCGCTCCAGGCCGTATGCCCGAGCATGAAGATCTTCCCGCCGTCTATGGCAAGGCTGAGCGCCCCATCCCACGGCCGCGGGTGCAGCGTGGTCCAGAGCCGCGATGCGCCGTCGGGCGTCATCTTCAGCATGCAGGTCTCGATGTTTTCCGTCGTGTTGGCCGAGACATAGATCCCGGTTTCATCCACGGCGATGCCAAACGGCGAATTGTGCGTGCCGGGCCCGCAGGCGGTCCGCCAGTCGTCACCGGGCGGGTAGTTCGAGCCGAGGCTCATGAGATAGGTCGCCTTCAGCCCCGGCGTTTGCAAGAGTTTCCAGGTGTAGTCGCCGGCGGGCAGCGGGCTGCCGTCGCGGTCGAGCCCGTCCCAGACGAGGCTGTGCTTGCCAGCGTCCTGGGCCGTGGCGTGGAGCAATTCGCGCACGAGCCGTCCCTCGGCGTCATACACCGCCGCCGACACCCGCCCGGTTTGTTCGAGCGCGTAGGGCACGACCTCCGCCGCGGCTGCCACGTGGGCGAGCGACAGCAGAAAAAGGTGCCAGCCACCAAATATGGGCAAGAAACGGTTCATGGGTTTCGTTGGTTGGGAGTTGAAACCAGCTGCGTCCCCTTTTCACGGGGCGTATAGCTGGCTGACCGGGATTGCCGTGAAGGCACCCGGCCAGGTGCCGCGGGGCGTCGCCCACTTCAGCCGGATGCCTTGATTCGTCGATGGATGCGTGCGCTCCGCGTCGTAGAGGATCTCCACCGGATACCGCTTACCGGCTTCCATGTAGACCTCGTTGTAGGAGTACCTCCCCAGTTCGACGCCGGCGATACGGTACTGCGTCTTGGGCGGATAGTTGTCGGTGGAAAAGGCATGCCAACCGGTCTGGTAGGCCTCGATCTCGCCCGTGACCTGGGCCACGAGGCCCTTGCCAAGGATGCGGAAGCCATCCGGGCCGCCGGCAGCCGGCCCCTGCCCCCAGTTCTCGTTGCTGACATCGGTCAGCCGCACCAAGGCCGGATCCTTCTTCTCGCGTTTGCTCTGATCCCAAAACTCGAGCCGCAATCCTTTCCCCGAGCCGGGGGGAACCTCCGTGAGCATCGGCTGTTTCTCCGCCGCCGCAGCGGCGAGATTCACCTTGCCGCCGGTGCGCTCCCAGCCGTCCCAGCCGGTGACCTTGCCGATCCGCAGATCGTTCAAGCCATGCCAGTAGAGCAGCACGTCGCCGGTCTTCGGATCGTTCACCAGCGTCGTGCCGAGCGACTCGCCGCCGGCACCATACCGCCAGACCGGTGCGGCCTTGCGGTCGATCTCGTCCATCACCCCGCCGACCCAGAGACCGTCGCGGTCCCAGACGTAGCTCGTGAGCGGCCACGGACCCTCCATGAAGTCGTTGACCACCACGCAATCGTGCGTCGTGCCCGCGATCCGGCGGAAGCAGCCGATGTCGCCGGGTGCGATATGCGACTGCGGCGAGCCGATCGTCCTGCCGCCGGTGATCCAACGGCGGGTTCCATCCGCGTTGTAGGCAACGAGGAAGGAATCGGTGCTGCGGCCCCAGTTGGTCATCGTGTCGTTGATGGCCAGATACCAGCCGCCGTTCACGGGATCCGCGGTGATGTAGGAGCCCCAGCGGTCCGAAATGCCTTTCTTCACCCGCGGTGGGAGTTCCAGCATCGGCTTCCCAGCAGGAAAGCCTCCGAGCACCGGCGCTCCCGCCGAGTTGACGCCGTCGATTGGCCAATGCTGCACGGCCTTGCCGACGACGGCATACATCCCGTTGTCATCCCAGTGAGGAAGACACGTCCATGGTCCGGCGGCCGAGTATTCCACCTCCCCTCGCTGGGGTTGCCCATCGCCGTTGGCATCGATCCAAACGTAGCCGTCGCTCCCCTTCACAGACCATTCCTTGATCGGCCCGCTTTTGTGCTTCGCGTCATGCGACATGTGCAGGTCGGCAGCTGCGACCGGCGTCAGGCGGTCGCCGTCGTCGTCCACCCGAAAGATCACCGGTGTGAATCTGCACTTGGCAATGAAGAGCTTCCCGTCGCGGCGGAAGGCGCGGTAGAGGAGTGCGTTGGCCTGGCCCTGGAACATGCCGTCGGCCATGCGATCCAATTGGTAAGCTGCCCGCACGTGCCAGGTCTTCTTCTCGAGATCGACTGCCAGCCGCATGATCGAGTTCCATCCGCTGGGCATGAACACGGTGCCGGGATTCTCAGGGTCCACGGCCATCCACGGCGCCCACACCTGGCCGCCATACCATTCCAGGTCGAACCGCCCGTCCGCCTTGAACCGGGCGACCCGCCGCGGGGCCGTGTTTGGCTCCGCCACGAGGAAGCCGCCGTCTCGGGCGATCGCGACCGAGCCCACATCAAGAAAACTCTCCTTCGCGGCCTGGTCGTAGGTGCCGTTTTGTCGGCCGCCTTGCTTCCCGAATGCCGCGAGCCGCTTGCCATCGGTGCCAAACCGCAGCACCTGATTCGTGGCGGCATCGAAGACAAGCAGTTCGCCTGTCTTGCTTCCCCCAGACTGGTTCACGGCGATGCGCGTAGGCTTGCCGAGCCCGCTGACGACCGTCGCGTGGGCCGCCCCGGCTGGGTCGAGCCGCAGGATGCTCGTGCCGCAGAGGCAATAGGTGGTGCCATCGGGCGTGATCGCAACGGCGGTCGGATTTTCGAGGCCGCCCGCTTCGCGGATGAGCTTGCCATCGGTCGGGTCGCACCAGCGGACGAGGCCACGCTCAGGGTAGCAGAGCACCATCTCGCGGTCGTTGGCCGCCAGCCCGACGGCATGGCGGCCGGGATCGTCCGGCTTTTCCTTGTCGGCGGGCTTGTCATTGTCGGCGGGCTTGTCTTTTTCTGCCGGCGGCAGGGATGTGGCGATCGCGGGCAGGTCCTTGCCGTCTGCAGCGGAATACGGCCAGATCTCATTGTTGGCCGAGAGCACGAGCAGCCGATCTCCGCTCTTCGCCAGGGCCACGGCCCCCTTCCACGGCACCCGCTGCATCTTCGACCACAAACGGCGACTGCCGTCGGGCGAGATCTTCACGAGATAGTTTTCGATATTTTCGGTGCAGGCCGCGCCGATGTAGACGCCGCTCTCGTCGGCTGCCACGGCGATCGGCCCGCCGTGCGTGCCCGGGGCCACCAGGCGGTAGTGCTCAAGCTCCTGCAGCGGATCGGGGGCCGGATCGGGATAGTCGCTGGCCGCGGTGAGCAGGTATTCGGTCTTCAGCCGCCCGGGCATCGCGAGCAGCTTCCAGCAATACTCGCCCGGTGGCAGCGGGTTTCCCTCCCCATCGCGACCATTCCAGAACTCGCGCTGCGTGCCTTTTTGCCGCGGCGCGCCGCAGAGCAGTCTGCGGACGATCTCGCCCTTGGAGTCGTAGACGTTGATCGACACTCGCATGGGGCGGGAGAGCTGATACTCAAGCTCCGCGCCAGCATCGAGCGGCGCTGCGGCGGCGAAGCCGCAGAGCGAGATCAAGATCGTCGCTGTGATAAGCAATCGTTGCATAGGTTTCACTCCTGCGTGATCGATCGTCTCATCCCCTAGGCTCCGCGACGGGCCTCTGGGGTCGGTTCACTCGGTACCTGCCACCGTTTTCACCGCTGCGGTTCACTGCGGGTAGAGAGCTGAAGTTGGGACGTGTTCCACGGGCTGGCTCAGGCTTTCCCAGTTGAGGTGGAATGACGGGCCCGGGTGCGGCGCCTTCGGGCTCATCGGCACCGCCCGGTATTCGATGCGGATCGGCACTTTCTGCCCGGCGCGAAGCGGCAGCGGCACGGAATGCCCCTTCCGAACCTCGACGTCGCGGGGATAGTCCTGCTCGGCCCAGCGAACCTCCGCGTCATCCACCCAGAGCCGAAACTCGCCGCGGGCGTAGATGCTCAGGCAGTAGTCCTCGGTAAACCGCGGCTCAAGAAAACCGGTCCAGCGGATGCTGAAATCCTTGGCGGGCGTGTCTTTCGGCCAAGGCTTATTGATGCCGAACCAGAGTCGTTCGTCGGTGCGGGTAACCGCGGGGCCGCCGCTGAGGTCGAGGCTGGAAAAGACTTCGGCCTTGAGTCCGGTGCCCTTGCCCGAGGCCGCGGCGGCAGGTTCGGCGACGTGGACCTTGCCAGTCCGGCGCACCCAGCCATCCCAGCCGGTGATCCGGTAGCAGGGATTGTTGTTCGCGCCTTGGCCGAGAAAGACGACGCTGCCGTCGGGCAGTTCGGCGGCCTCGCCTCCGGTGCGAAAGTCGTCGGCGGCGAGCAGGGAGTGCTGGTCGTAATTGTTTCTTCCGATGCGTTTTCCGTTGATCCCGTGCCATGTGGAGAGCGGGTCAGGCTTGCTGCCGGGCCGGCTCAGATCGTGACCGTCGTGGGGATCGCGTCCATCGAAGAGGCCACCGACGTAGAGGCCGTCGGTCGTCCAAAACTCGCAGGGCTGTTCCAGCCAGTCGAACACGGGCACACAGCCCTTCAGCTCACGGCCCAGATGCCAGGCACCGTGCAATTGGCCGCGCGGATGCGGCCAGCGGGCAACCTTGGAGCCGCTCTGCCACACGCGGCCTCCTGCGGCATCGAGCCGCAGGAGCGCCATGCCGTCGGTCATCGTCGAAGGCCAGCCCCAGCCATGCACGGCCGTGTCGTTCGTGAACGAGGAGCGGGTGCCGTCGCCATTGCCGCCGAGCAGGACAAACGTGCCGCCGTCGCCTGTGGGCAGCACCGCCTTGGTCTCGCCGCTGCGTTCCGTCGTGGGGCCAGCAACACCCTTGAGCGGCCACACCGGCGCACCACAGGCGGTGATTCGCTCCGGCTTGAACACCCGATACAGCCCGGCCTTTTCGGTGTTGCCGCTCCCCATCCAGGCATTCAAGGCATCGTCGATCCGCAGGCAGAATCCCCCGTTGGGCTGTGTGGCGGAACTGGCATCGCGGTGAGCTTCACCGAGCCGCAGTTCCTTGGCGTCGATGAGGCCGTCGCCGTTTTCATCGGCCCACGAGAAGTGGGCGTATTTGACGCGCTTGGTGGCGTCCGCCGGATCGCCGCCTGCGAGCCGGATCGCCTCGGCCCAGGCGAGCGGGAGCTGTTCGACGGTGGCGGTGTTGCCCGCCGCCCAGAGATCGCGGTGCATGAGGCCAAGACAGGCGAGCGGCCGCAGGCGGTCTTGCTTCTCGTCGTGCACGAGCAGGAGCGGCAGCGACGTGAACTCGAGCAGAAGGTCCCGCTTACCATCGCCATCGAGATCGCGTCGCAGCGTCCGCATGCGGTTGTAGCTCGGCACCCGGCCGGCGAACCACGGCGGATAATTCTGCCGCGTGGCATAGAGCGAGTCGCCCGTGCCGCCGCCGTCTGGATCAAAGGGCTCCGTCCAGCGATACGCGGCGATGGGCTTCCAGTCGCGGTTCGCGTAGTCGAGCTTTGCAAGCACGACCGCTTCGTCGTCCTGGCGAATCCAGCCCAGCGACGGATCCGCCGGATCGACCGCGGTCTGGGCGTAGAAGTCCATGCCGCCAAACCATTCCTTCACCGGCTCGCCCTTGGCATCGAACCGCGCCGTGCGGCGGGGCACGCTGTTCTTCTCGGTGATCACGAAGCCGCCGTGTCCGTCGGCGGCGATGCCCTGCAGACTCGCAAAGTGCCGCGGCTCGTAGCGGCCGAGCCGGCGGCCTCCGGCCCGGCCATGCGTGGCGGTGGGTTTGCCGGCGGCATCGAAGCACCTCACCTGCTGGACCGCGCCCCCTTCGGCGACGACAATCCCGCCGGTCTTGGCATCCACGTCGAGCGCCACGGCATCCCGCAGGCCCTGCACGAGCGTGGCGGCCTTCTTGTCTTCGCGAGTGAAACGCACCACGGTCTCGCCGATGAGTGCAAAGACCGCATGCGTCGGCCCGAGGGCGATGTCGCGCACGTCGGCCAGTGGCATGGAGTCGAGCGTGTCTCCGGTGGCCGGATCGAGCCACAAGAGACGTCCGGCTCCGCTGCAGGAGAGCAGCAGTGTGGCATCGTCGGCAGCCATGTGATCCGCCATCGCGATGACCTCGATCTTCCGCAGGCCCCAGTGGGCGGCCTTCGGCTGCGATCGCGGGCTTTCCGGGATGAACCTGATCCGCAGCCTGCCATCCGTCACCGGAACGGCGCGGGGCAGTTGATAGATTTGCGGCAGAAAGATCGGCTCCGTCTTCGTGGCGGCGGCGGATGGCGGCAGTTGCCACCATGCCATCTTGTCGGCCAGCGTGTAGTGGCCGGGATAGGCCTCCATGCCGTTGGGCTGCACCTCCACGAGCGTCGTCGGCTTGTCGTCGTCGCCGTAGTGGTATCGCAACAGGTACTCGCCATTCGGAAGCGGGGCTTCGAACACGCGGGGCGCGACCGCATCGCAGGTGATGCCGTTGCTCCCCTGCCTCATGCCCTCGATTGTGTTCCAGCCGGTGGTCGTCGTTGCATCAATCGCCACGAGTGGCACGGCCGCTTCCCCCGCGGCTGCCTGGCCATTGCCGAAGACGAACGTCTTCACGGGAACCATCGACGAGAGTGTCGTGCCGTGCTGGCCCTTGCCGACCGGCTTGCCAGTGGCAAAGTCGAGCACGAAGATCTTGCCGTTGTCCTGAAGGTAGAAGGCTTTGCCGCCACCCACCGCGATGTCGTAGGGGTTTCGGGCGGGCTCGAACGGACCGCGTTCCCAGACGACGCGACCATCGAACCCCACCCGCGTCATGAGCGGTGGCCCCTCGGGATGCGCGGCGACGATCAGGGAATCGTCCGCCACGACGACGGACGACGGCCCGCCATGATTTCCCGGCCACCAGCGTTCGCCCACGCTCGTGCCCACGCTCATCAGGTATTCGCTGCGCAGACCTTGCGTCTCGAGCGACCGCCATTCGTAGTCGCCGGCCGCGGCAGGCCTGCCGTCCATGTCGAGGCCGTCCCAGGCGAGCGTCTGCCGACCGGCGGGCAGTGGCAGTGCCCGCGCGAGCTCTCGGACCATCCGACCCTGCGAGTCGTAGATCGCGGCGGACACGTTGGCTGGCTTGCCGACCTCGACGGTGAAATCGAAGGCCGCCGTCGTGAGGCAGGCGAGCGATACGGCGATCGCGATTGCGAGGCGTGTGTTCATGCGTGCCTACTGTGGGCGTTCCTCTGCATACAAAAACCGTGACGGCACGTGCTGGCGTTCCTGCGTGCGGCTTTCCCACATGAGGTGGATGCCGGCAATGCCTTTGCCGTGGGCGTATTCGA